>CAZMVK010000282.1:0-1505 GCA_964569545.1 uncultured Bdellovibrio sp. | reverse complement strand
GCTGCAAGCGAACGATCTTGGCAACCTATGTCATGAACAGAACCCGCATAATCAGAAATTATATGCTTGCGCTTATCTTTGAGCGCTGTGATTTCGATGGTATTAACTTTAATATCTTGATCAACAAGGTCTATGGTTTTCCTGGTTAATTCCACAAGTGGTTGGCTCTCCACGGATTGCATCCCTAGCTTTGTGTTTGTGGTTTTAATAAATATATTTTCATTTTCAATCAGTCCGTTAATCGCAGTGATACACGAATCTATTGCAAAAACTGTATCAGTAGATTTACAGGTGGATTGAACTGAGTTTTTTAATAATTTAATTTTTGAATAGTCATTAACCAACAGCAGTGCCTGACTGCGAACCGAATTCTGCTTATTTATTTCAGCATTCCAATTTACAATCGAATTGGCGTGTTCAATCTCAGAATCATCGATCATTTTCTTTTTATGTTTGAGATCGTTGTCATTATCTGATTTGCTTTCCCACCAATTACCAAGATTATCTGTTAATTCATTTGTCTTATCTGTTAATGGTGAAAAGAAATACTTGGCATCGTTAGCTGAAACTTCGAATTGCTTTCGAATATTTGATAAAACATCTGCTGCTGGTGCAAATGCCTTTTTGCTCTCTTTGGCTACGGGCTTTACTACATTCTGCAGTTCATTGGCTGTTGAGGTAGTACCGACTTTAAGTTCTTCATGAACTGCAGTAGATCCATTTTTAATTTCTGCATCAGCATTGTTGACTGTTTTTTTTGTCGTTTCTGCAGCGTCGGAAAGATTCGATTTTGCAGTTTCTGCTCCATCTGATACAGTTTTTTTCCCATTTTCAACAGTATCAGATACAACTTCTTTACCCTTTTTAAATGGATCAGGAATACGAGGAGGTGGATCAATAGGTCTAGGGTCATCACCTTTTATTGGTCCAAACTCCCAAGCCTGAGAAGCTGGATGTACCGCTAAAAAAAGTAGCGTAGTTAGTATCAATGATTTTATCATGGCGCCTCTATTCTTCATTTATTTAAGTCATTATATTGGGTTCTATTAATAACTAGTCTCTTTATAAACTATAGTTATTTAATTTTCAGTTGTTTTAGAATTGGGATATATTCAACGTAAATAAGTTAAAAACTGTCAAAAAGATCGACGGCTTAGGGTGTCGATTTCGAATAATATGCAAATACTTGGATGCGAATCGATTAACACTTCTAACCAGACTCTTGCTCGAACCAAAGCTTAGGTAACATAAGGATCCAGACCAGGGAAAGTCACAAGGGACCCAGCCCGCCCAGGGGGAGCTAAAGAAAAATAGCTTTTGTTTGTCTTAAGCCTTCTTTCCATGAGCTCCTTTTATTTATTTAAAATCTTCAATCTAAATACTCTTGAGCTTTTTCAAACCCTATTTTAAGCGCGCCACAGAAGTCTAAAAAACGTGTTAAAATGATATCCTATAAATTCCGTTGAAGCTTTCTATAGTCATCTCCTATTTTTCCAACTTTTAAC
>CAZMVK010000281.1:0-1582 GCA_964569545.1 uncultured Bdellovibrio sp. | reverse complement strand
GGTACCGTATTTATTTTTAAAGATTTCATACATTCTTCAAGATAGTCTTTGTCTTCATCGAAAGCCTTTATGGCTTTTTGTAAATCTCGGATAATACTTTCTCCATAGACATCGCTGGCCTTTTCAATTGCTAAATTGAATTCGGATTTTGTAAGCTCTAGCATTGCAAGATCAATCAGATCACGACCTCTCACTCCTCGATCATGCCAACGATCTGAATTAGCTAACATCTTAGTTGTTGCCAGATCCAGCGTTGTTAGATGTGCAATTCCGCATACTTTAAAATCTGGTGGAGGAGTTTGAAGTTGGATTCGAGACTCAAATACAATTTCAAATTTAATTTCAGCATCTCCTGCGCGAAGCATTGTTCTAATTCCATACTGATCAGCTCGAATATCTCTGGCGGTTTCTAACAACATGTCTGGGCGAGTGATTGCCTGGATCCCCTGACCAGTGAGCAGTTGACGAATTTTTTGATAGCCAATTTTGTCTGATACAAGAAAATCAATATCAATGGATTCGCGATATTCGTTTTTCAGCAAGGCAATGGCCGTGCCTCCACCAAAATAACATTTGAATTCATTTAAAACTGAAGAGTTTATGGACTGTAAAATTGTTGCAATGCGATTGTGATGATTGCGCTTAAACAAGCAACCTCTCCCGATTGAAAGCAGCTAGCAAATTTTGTATTAATTCTTTTTCTTTAGCATCAAGAGACTTTATATCGATATGACGCCAATTTCTTTCATACAAGTCCAAAACCTCTTGCGGGGCAAGTGTCTGATTTTTTTTAAATTGCCAAGCTAATTTCTTAAGTTGTTTAAAATCTTCAATCTTAATTTTCGAAGGCAGTTTGATATTATTATTTGCAGCTAATTTCTGTATCTGCGGATCAATCAGTTCGATATGCAAACCAAGGGTCTCTATAACATTTAAATACGCACCCATAGCAACCGATGGTTCACCTTGTTCGATTCTATTGAGTGTGATTCGTGACATATGAGCGGACTCAGCCGCAGAAACTGCGGTGACCCCAAGGGCCTTTCGTCTTTCACGAATAAGCTGTCCAAGCTCGCGAAGTCGTTTTTCTAAAGCAGTAGTGAGTCCTGGTGATTTGGCTGGCATATGTATCTCATTATATACATATAATGAGATTTGTCAATAATAGGATACATTTTATCTTAAAATAAGCGCAATACGAGAAAATCAGAAAGAACTCAGAGACTATGGAAAATGAGGACACAACTTAAGCAACGTCCAACTCGCCAGAGCCCAACGACTGTGACAATTTATTTCTCAGGCGTGAAACAGCTTGTGCATGCAACTGAGAAACGCGGCTTTCTGTGACTCGTAAAACTTTGCCGATCTCTTTGAGGTTGAGATCTTCATAATAATACAATGATAAAACCAGCTTTTGTCTTTCAGGCAGCTCTTCGATCGCTTGTGTGACCTGATCTTTGATGGTTTTTAAATTCAATTGATTGAATGGGTTGTTTAGCTTGCAGCTCTCTAATAAATTCAATATAGATTTTTTATCAACGTTACTGAATGTTTGTGATTCATCAATCGAAAGCAAACTGAC
>CAZMVK010000280.1:0-1608 GCA_964569545.1 uncultured Bdellovibrio sp. | reverse complement strand
GCCAGTTACAATCAGGGATTTCATAGTACTATTTTTTTACGGCCTTTTCTCAAACACAACATTGGTAAGATGATTGATAAGTTTCGCCAAAAGTCTGGAAAAATTTTAGATGAAAACACATTCCAAGATGTGGGCTCGGTAAATCTAGAGGCTAATAAACGATTTAAAAATCTTAAAATGCATATTTCAGAAACTCAAGATCAAGTGACTCGTTCATCATTGGCGATGTTGTCTTGGGCAAAACCATGGCTTCAGTATTCTGAATATTCTCACTCAGAAAAAAATCAGTTGATGGCAGGTCTTGGCGATTCGTATTTAGGACTGCAAACGTTGTTGTTGCTCAATATTCGCAGTGAAAGATTGGCTGGGACTTATGCTCAGCTTGAAAATTACGACGCATTTTTAGTTCGTGATATTCAGGTGATTGAGTCTCGTCAGATGGTTTTGCGAATGGATTTTATCAATGATGCCAGTCTGGATATTTCTTTGCGCCAGCAAGCTGAGCAGGTAAATCACAAGCTGGCAAAACTGGTAACACAGATCAAAGTTTTAAGAGTCATTGTTTCCAGCGCACAATCGGTGATGCAACAAGAGCTTTCCTCTGCGAGCCAGTTTAAAGCGCTTTATTTTTCAAGGGCACCTATTGCAAATTCAGATTCCTATTTACAAGCAAAAGATTTAATAAGTATGTATCTTCGCGAGACTGAAAACTTTGAAAATAAAATTGGGTTTTTACCTTTGGAAGAGCAAAATGTAATGCGCAAATTATTACGCACCTTAGGAAGATCTAATACGGATACACCTTGAGCTTTTTTTGAGCTAGGTACAGCTGGTCACATTTAGGTAAATTTATGTACAGCGAAAAAACAGTGGAAAAAACTATTTAGGATTGTTCGCTGTATTTTTATTTGTTTTCTCACCATTACGAACGCCGGTGTGATTGCGCCAATTGAATTGGGGATCGTTTTTGTAACGATTTTGCCAGTTGTCCCACTTTTTCTTTGGGTGTTTGTGAACGACTTGTCCATTGTCGTCAAAAATATCAGGATCTTTACCAAACAAAAAATTTAATACAGGTGTGAACAACGACATCAGTCCTCCATGCAACTGATAATATCATAGGCTCTGTTTGATGCAGAATCAATGACAGAGCGCTCGCGGCATAGTTATGCCTTAGGATTGGCGCAGACATCGATAATATCAAGACCCTTGCTCTCGGTTAGTTTTTTGCCACCTTTGAAATGTTGGTAACAAGCTTTGGCAGCGTATTCAAAGGCCTCATCTTTAGAGTCTGCATCTTTTTTGTACTCAAAAGTTTCGCCAGACATTTTAAATGTGAATACATAGGGTTTTGCCCAACTCATATTGCCAATGCCAAGGACAACCAATAGCACCGTTAAATGTAATTTTGTTGGTCTCATAAACATCTCCTTGTAAGGGTCATTGCGGATACAGTTATATAAAGCAAAGCCAAGGCCATGTGTCAGAGTTGGACTGCATGTGTGTCTTGAATTAAGGCAAGGTAAATGCTTAATCTACAAGGCTAATTCAGTCTCAATTTAAGAATCCCAAAACGGATCTCAAAGTGGAGAATGATAGCCAAGTATT
>CAZMVK010000279.1:0-1710 GCA_964569545.1 uncultured Bdellovibrio sp. | reverse complement strand
CCGCTTGGGGTATTTACGATCTTGCCATTGGTAATACGGTGACTTCAGTTTTTGGCGGCCCTGCAGACCGTAAAACTTATGGTGAAGCTGAAGATTTTGTTGCAGCACGCGTTCCCCAAAAACAGTATTCGCCCGAAGAGCTGCAAAAACATCAACTCTACCAAAGCGTTCGCAATCTTAGAAAAGATGCCAAACTGAACACCCATCTCAATGCTGAAATTCAATCAATCTATGAGCGAGCTTTGTCGATTGCGAATCAGGATTGGCTGCTTTTTCTCGAGTGCTATGAAATCACTTGCTTGCGTGACAACACAGAAAACTTACAACTACTTTTGCTCAACAAATTGAACGAATTCAGAACAACCAACACTGAACAGAAAAAAATGATCGATGATGGGCTTCGCCTAATTCATATTTAGGACGTATTTCATTCGGTAGAGATTTGATCGAGCGTCGCCAGAGCATCAATTTAATGCAAATTCAAATGAGGTCAAATGAGGTCGCCACCTAAATGCAGCCAACAATTGATGAATCCTGGACAAAAGACCAGCTTTGACGTTAAAAGGCCCACATGTCAGAGTTGAAAAAACCGTTTCAAATCAATGTCGTCTTGGTGAGATCCATTTATGATTCCAATGTTGGCGCCAGCTCCAGAGCCATGGCGAACATGGGAGTTGAACGATTGATTCTGATTTCCCCACAATGCGAGATCACCTATGCCGCGCAACAAGCAGCCGCGACAGGGCAAAAAGCATTAAGCGAAAGATCTGTTTACAACTCATGGGATGATTTTTTTTCCAATGAAGCCGATGGCATCCGCATCAGCTTCACGGCCCGCGATGGCCGCGGCCGTCAGGTGCAAGATTGCGCCACAGTTTTAACCTGGCTCAAAGATAACCACCCGCTTTTACAAGTCAGCGAAAACTTAGAGGACAAATCTGTTCTTGAAAATCCCATTCCAATTTACTTAATCTTTGGCCCGGAAGATTGGGGTTTGTCTGCTGAGGATTTAGAACTGACTCATTATGCTTGTTCAATTCCAATTTATGGCGACAATACCAGTCTGAATTTAGCTCAAGCTGTTCTGCTTGGTCTATTTATAGTTCGCAGCACTTGGGGTGGTAATCGCACCAAGCTCGAAGGTCAGCAATCACAAAAACGCAGTCGCGATTCCGTATTTCCAGAAAATATTTTAAGAACTTGGCTGGAAGAAATGGGATTTGATACTGGCAATCGTCGTATCAACGCCTATACAGTTTTAAAAAGAATACTTTTACACAATGTTCCCACTGGTAAAGAACTACGAATTCTTGAAACTGTTTTGCATCAGGGCGTTCGTAAGCTGCGCGAATACAATGAATTGAGAGCAAAAATGGGTCTGCCAGCTATTCAATCCAAGATCTCCACTGAAGAATAATCAAAAATCATCTCAAATTTAGCTTTAATAAAACGCGCTAGAAAAGATATGGTCGAAGTCACTGTATTTTTATGAAGCGTTTTCGTGTTCTGTTTGAAATAACATCTGATTCTGCCTCATTCTATACAGGGTTTTACATCCATCTCAGTGGCTCATTTTAAAACAACTGTCATTCTTAACCTATAAACTCTAAAGCATGGGTCTTTGTTACAAAAGTTGTAAAAACTTAAGCTGAATGTTTTGATTGTGATATCATTGAGCCGGAGTCCAGTTCCGTCCGAGCGTTCCACATC
>CAZMVK010000278.1:0-1811 GCA_964569545.1 uncultured Bdellovibrio sp. | reverse complement strand
AAAGCTTTGTCCGTCTTCAGCAACCATTTGATAGGTGCCTTTCATTGCTCCACAGCTGGTGTTTAATGGGCAAGCGCTTTCATACTCAAAGGATTGGCCTGGATTGATTTTTGGTTGCAGACCAACAACACCAGGTCCGCGCACTTCTTCAGATTGCCCTTGGCCATCTGTGATAATCCAATGGCGGCTCATGAGTTGAGCTGTGGTATTGCCAACATTACTGATTTTAATTTTATAAGAAAAGAAATGAAAATTAGATTCAGGTTGAGATTCAGATTCAACATATTGAACTGTTGTTGTGATTTGAAAATCAATATATGTCTCAACAGAATCTTCGTTATGATTTCCAGAAATCATTGCTTTCTGTTTTGCACTTAAAACTTTGTTAGAGTTTCCAGAGTTTTCAGTAAGGTCTTTAATATTTTTACTTTGATTTTTAACGGCTTGTTTTGAAGATTGTGTGGCTTTGTTATTTTTTGATTTCGTAACTGATTTCAAATCTGACACCCAAAGCTCCCCGTTAGCGTGATCTCATTATAAATGCGGTTTATTTGCTCACACTAGCGGCAAAGGCCTTTGTCAGTCAAGAAATTGGCCCAATTCATAGGCTGTGATCGCGCACGTCATTTCGCGTGAAAAAATTTGATGAATTTGACTTTTTATGAATTAAATTTTTGCTCTCTTATGTCATTGGCAGAGAGTTCACCTCAAAGATCAGGGGATAATGATCTGAGGGTAAATAACTTTTGATCTCAAGGTTCGCTGGAGGGGGAAGCTCTTCGCCCTTGGTATTTTTAAAACGATAGATTTTCGTTGAACTTTTATTTAAATATTTTGCTAGCAGGGGTGACAGAAAACAATAGTCTATTTGGCGACCATCTGTATGCGATCTGCCGACTTGATAAAAGCTGACACGTTGATTGTCAGGAATTTGCGACAAGGCACAGGCATCCCTCAGTTGGGTTTTGCTGTACAGATCATTGAATTCTGGATCTGTAGAGTTTTCGCTGGCATTGCCATTGAAATCGCCAGCCACCAAGATCGGAACTTTGTTGTTAAATTTAGCTTCGGTTTCAAGATATATTTCAATCAGTGCTTTAAGCTCGGCCTGACGTCGTTCGCTGCCATTGGGGTCGATGCCATCAGGATCAAGGCGAGATTTCAAATGAGTTAATAAAGAAATAAAAAATGGCTTTTCGCGGTCATGCGAGAAGCAATGCAGCTCTACTGCATCCCGGGAAAACTTATGGCTGGTAATTTGAGGAGCGGATTGAGGCTGACTGCTTGCGAAGGCTAGGCTTTGTCGTTCATGAGGATAGAGATAGTGAATCAGCCGGTTTTTATTGGTGATAATATCAAAATAAAAAGGCAGCCCTTTTTTTATCAAATAACCCACATCAATGTGTCTTTTCGAGTTGCCCTCGATGAGAGCTGGCGAATAAGTATCTTGTAAAAAAAGTTTGCTAAAATTCTGTAAGCTTTCGACTCCACCGACTTCGCAAAATAAAACCAAATCAGGGTTTTCTTCTTGAATAATGCGAGCTATATGTTTGCATTTTTCAATAGGCTTGTTGTCGTACACCGATGTCGACAAACGATTCCATTTGGTTTGATCTAATTCAAGATGAGCTGGAAGCAATGGTTCATCAGAAAGCAGAAAAAGATTTTCTACATTCCAAAGCATTATTTTTAATCGATCCAATGTCTGCATCATGTTTGAACTTTTTGTGAATTATTAAGAAATTACTTTAGTAAGCGTTGAGAAACTCTTTTCGGACTTCTTCTAAAGAAACTTCTCAAAACCCTATTAA
>CAZMVK010000277.1:0-1866 GCA_964569545.1 uncultured Bdellovibrio sp. | reverse complement strand
TACTTGCTGCCTCCCCAGATGCTTTGTTCGCAGTTGTTGCGGTCCTCAACTCCAAGGTATTCGGCAGTTTCTTGGGTGAGCTGCATAAAGCCCTCCACACCAGTGTAACTGACTGCGGATTCATCCCAATGAGACTCTTGATAAGCGACAGCGGCAATCAATTGCCAAGGCAAAGAAAATTGCTCAGCATATTTTTTAAATTTTTCTATGTATTGGGGCAGGATTTGTTTTTCCGCTCTTTTATAGGCCTGTATATCGCGTGAGGTTAAGCTATCAATGCGCTCAGTGAATTGATTTTTTATTTGAGACAATACTCGTGAACGCAAAGAATTTAAGACCCAGGTGTTCAGTTGGCGATACAATTTGTTGGCTTGTGGTTGAACTGCAAAATAAAATGAGGTTTTATAATTTTCAAATTCGGTTACGTGCATTCTGGAAAAATATCTTTGCCAATAACGAGCGCTGAGACTGTCGGTCCATAGGCACTGTTCTTTTAAACGTGATAATTTACGAGACAAATGAGTGGTTTCAATTTGTTGTGGAGCTTGATGCATATTGCGTGGGTTTTGTCCTTGGCAAATTTGCGAAAGACTTTCTTCATTGTATGTCACCTTGAAACTGCTATGCAGTTCTTCAGCTGGAGCCGATTGTAGAAAATTTAAGTGATGGTGACGTCCTAACGAAATATCGTATTGTTGTTCTTGCCAAGCGATGGCTAATTTCTGTTTGTCGTCAAAGATTTCAATTTTCAATTGATAATGATTGTCTTCAGCAAAACTTTTTAGAATTTCAAACTCATAACCATGTTCAAGTGCTTTCGAATTGCCGAAAGAAATTTTTTGATAAATAAGCGGATCTTGAAAAACTGCGACTCGCAAAACATTCAGAGATTGTTTGTTTAATGAATTATTTCTGGAATTATCTGAATTGCTTTCGTTGCTGACTAGGTTTTCTCCGTGATTATTTATGGTATTTTTTGATTTAACGGCCCAGTTCACTTCGCAACCATTGCTTGATAACAGCAGACTAAGTAGCAATAGGGCATTCAAAGCGCGCTGATATTTTTTCTGTAGAGAATGAATATATTCACTCTCAAAATTAGAATAAAATTTCAGAAACTTATTTATGCCACTTTGCAAAATCGCTCTCCCATTGGTTGTTTGCAGTGGAGGGGTCATAGACTAAACACAATAGGTGAGCAACCATATAAGCCTTGGCGCATGTCGACAACCCATTGCAAAAATATTTTTTTGAGCTGATCTACGTGTAATTTCTCATACACGAATTTTTACGAAGATTTTTTTTCGTCGCTAGGCAGCGCAATCAAGCAAATGCGAGCTCAACTATATGCATGTAGAGTTGGGTGTTCAAATGAAATTGGGGTCAGGAACAAAAGTCTAATTATATGCAATTCTGGATGGTGCAACCTGAAACATAGGTAACCGGTCTGTACCGTTGCATTTAGTTGACATGGAATAAGAATAAAAAGAGGACGTATTTATCTCAAAAAAGTGAAGTTATAGATATTTATTATAGCTAACTGAATTTTTAAAACTCTTTATACAAAGTTATTTTTCTTGATTGATTACTTTGATTTGAGATTCGTTTCGATATTTTAAATTATTATGTCGAGAACAAAGCGCGGTAGCATTTTTTATTTCGTTATTACCACCAGCCCATCGACTGTGTTTGTGATCAATTTGCAAAAACCAAGTGCTACCACATAATTTATCAGACTTTGGGTCACGATATTGACAAGATGAATGACGAGATAATATTTCCTTTTTGATTCCGAGAGGGAATCCTTTGGTAATTTCAGTGTTCTTCTTGATAGGTAACGAAGCCAGTTCCGCTGCGGAGAGAATC
>CAZMVK010000276.1:843-1981 GCA_964569545.1 uncultured Bdellovibrio sp. | reverse complement strand
AACAGACAACTCACTGTCATCACCATCTATTTGCCGATTTATGTAAATTTAAGAGGAAACTTCAAAAAATTCCTTCAGCAAAAGCCTAGCGGCGATGGTCAAGACTGATTTTAGATCTTCGGAGCTTTTAACATCCATTCATACATTTCTATATCTTTTGGAATTTGGCTATTCTTGAAATGATTTACAATCTAATCATAGTCGGTCTCACGTCAAACTGATTGGCTTGCACAGATAGGCTTGGCCTAATGGATTCGCGATGGTGGTTTTGAACGACATTTAAGACGAATGTGTAGAACTTATGAAGAACGATATCACTTCATGTTAGTAGAGTTAGATAAAATTAAATCTACTAAAAAAATAGAATGGATAACGCCCAACGGGGGCATGTCAATTTGGGTTGATTTACTAAAAGATTCAAAAAAAATCACAGAGATTGCCAAGGTAAATGGAATTTTCTTTCAACATGAAAGCTCAATGGATTATTTAAATTCATTTGGCACACATCTTCGGATCGGATTTGCTGGCGTGAATGAAAAGGAAATCAAAGAAGGTTTAGGTTTTCTAAAAACACTTCTTTGATATGTTAGAATAGATGACGAAAAACGACGACTAAAACAGCTTATATTTCAAAATATTTACTTTTTGTCGAGCTTAGATTCAATTTCATTTTTTAGTGCTTCATAACCAAGCTCTTGCAGCTGGTTTCCATTAACAAAGAATGTAGGCGTCCCACGAACTCCGATTTTATTACCGTCTTCAACGTCTTCCATAATTTGTTTGTCGTATTTTCCGGCCTTGGCGTCAGTTAAAATCTTTTTGATATTTAGCTTCAAAGGTTTCAGAATTTCCGGAATTAGATCTGGATTGGGATTTTGATGATTCGCCCATTGACCTTGTGTTTTAAATAATAATTCTAAAGCTTCCCAGTATTTATTTTCTGCCCGCGCACCTTCAAGAATATTTGCAACATATTTTGAATTTTGGTGATATGCCATATATCGAACAACAAGTCGCATTTCAGTTTTATACTCTTCGTAGATTTTTTTAACAATAGGATACATAGCGCCACAAGATTCACATTCTGGGTCTAAAAACTCGACAACAGTCACCTTTGCTGAAAATGCACCTTTGATCG
>CAZMVK010000276.1:0-833 GCA_964569545.1 uncultured Bdellovibrio sp. | reverse complement strand
ATACTGTTATCAACTGGCACCATTGAAAAAGCAGGAGAGCTTGGCTCGGATATCGCAGAAGTATTTTGATTTGCTTCAGACCCGTTTTTTACCTTGTCTTTAAAATATATGAATGCGACTAAGAAAATACCAAAAATTAAAACTGCAAATAGAAAAAATTTGTTCTTCATAAATATCCTTTTTTTGATTCAATTTTTATTGTCATAATATTTAAAATACTGAGCGCTACAAATGCGCAAAGTGATAATAACGGAATAGTAATAAAACCCAAATAATTCAGCTGCTGAACGGTACAAGGCGATGATTCTGTACACGGAACAATGATCTGAACGATCTTATAGTAAACTAAGTTATGGTAAGCAGAAAAAATCAGCCCCAAAATCACGAATGGCGTTACAAATTTGTTTGTATCTTTTGATCCCAAATACAAACCCATCAAAATAATCAATGCAATCGGATAAATAAATATCCTTTGATACCAGCACAAATTACATGGAGGAAATTTCATGATTTCACTAAAAAATAGACTGCCAAAAATCGCGGCCAGTGAAATAACAAATTGCACCAAGAGCAAATACATTTTTATATTAGATTCTTTCATAATTAACTCCAAGCCCATCCAGAACGGATAGGAAATTACTGAATCATTAATTTCTACTGAATTAAAATTTAAAATTAACTGATAGGAGGCCGTTCAATTCTTTGAGTAAATTCACGGGCGCTGATGTTTAAATTAAAAAAACTAAAAAAAGTTATTTGTAATTCACGAACGTGCATATTGTGATTGATAGATGGCATAAATATGCTTACACAACCACAGGCGTGAACTGACG
>CAZMVK010000275.1:0-2003 GCA_964569545.1 uncultured Bdellovibrio sp. | reverse complement strand
ATTTTTGCTTTTAAGGTGATTTGATTTTTCACTCTTTGTGCATATGCAATCTCTGCTTCGAAAACTCGATTCATTGATTGCTGCATCAAGAACAAAGTCACTCGTCCTAATTTATACATTTCAATAGATTGCTCTAACTGAGTTCTTGCCTTGGTTAAAGCCAAATATGATGTTTTCAAGCTGCGCTCATTGATATCATATTGTTCAATCGTATTTTCAATTTCCGATGCCAAACGACGATGATCATCCATATAAGAATTCATATTGATTTGATGATCGTACTCGCTGGAGCTTAGGCTTCGATAAGAACTGAACCAATCCCATAAAGTCCACGACAGAGTGACGCCAAGGCTGGTGCTTTGCAAAGACATTTTTGGATCTTTATTCTGATCCATATAATCATCCAAATTCCAAGTATGAGTGACACCAACGCCAAGCTTTGGCCAATAATTCCATTTAGCTTGTCGTAAACTTTCAGCAGATTTAAGAATGGTTAAACGACTGAGTTTTTCATCAAATGAATTTTCCAATTTGCGATTGGTTTCTTTAGCTTTAATCTCATTATAGTTCTTTACGAAACTTTCATTAAAATAAGGCTGAATATCAAAAATATTTAACAACGGAATTTCCATTTGTTCTGGCCAATTTAAAATTGAGCGCAGACTTCTCTCTGAATTCTTCAAAGAACTAATAGCTTCCATCAAATCCCGTTCAGCTTCGAGTACTTGAATTTCCGTATCTATTGTCTCAACCGAAGTCTTCGCACCGACCCGGACCAAAGTCTGTGATTCTTGGTGTGTTTTCTATGATTGATCTAAATATCTCTCGAGCAGTTCTTTTCTTTTGATCAATAATAAATGATCCAAATATGAGTCCAAAACCTGATAGACAAAAGACTGTTGATTTTTTTCTGTTTTTATCTGCTCTGAGGTCTCATCGTATTTGGCATTTAAAATTTTGCCATAATTTGCGGTCTGGTCCCACAGAATCCAATTTCCTGAAACCTTTAATGAGTTGCTAACGGTACTTGTTGTAACAATATCGCTGCCATCTGCCGATTCGGCCCGATCATAGGTTCGACCAGCACTCATCGCCACAGTCGGCAACAGCCCCGCCCATGCATCTTTGCGTTTGAATTCAGCCTGTAACATGCGTTTTGATTGAGATTGAATACTGAGCGATTTCACCAACCCCATCTGCATAAACTTTTTCAAAGTTTTATCTTGAGTAGAGTCATTATTCTTGATCTCTAACGAAAAACAAGTCAGAGAAAAACCCAGCACTAAGGTCAGAATACTAAACTGATTTATGACATTTATTCTTTTTTTCATTATGATAATCTTATGTCAATTTTAATCAAAGAAGCAAAGAGTTCGTCAGAACTCAACCAAATCCTAAGCTTGCGTTATCAACAACTTCGCAAGAACGGAAATAT
This sequence comes from uncultured Bdellovibrio sp., assembly GCA_964569545.1. Taxonomy (GTDB): domain Bacteria; phylum Bdellovibrionota; class Bdellovibrionia; order Bdellovibrionales; family Bdellovibrionaceae; genus CAZMVK01. The sequence goes on along the minus strand of CAZMVK010000275.1, from coordinate 568 downwards.
ATCCCAGCCCCAAACAGATACGATTGATAAGTTTGTCGACTATCTTGATATATTTCCAGAAACTCTAAACTTATTGGCTTCGCAAAATGGTCAGGCGATCGCAACACTGAGAGCAGTGAGACCTAACTTTGAAGAAAAAATCTTTCAAATTGTATATGATTTTTCTGAATCCATGAGAAACATTCAAGGTTTGAGTTATTTGATCGATCTATTTACTTTGACAGATAAATCTCTGAACACCCATTTTTTAATGCGTGGCCTGATCAAATCCGCTTTATTTTATCTCAGTCAACGAGGCGTGCAAAATGTATTCTTATATTCGCCAGAAGAATTTGATGATTTATTAACTGAAATGAATTTTAAAAAAATCAGCGAATCATTTTTCTCTGAGACACTGAACCAAAAAGTTTCGCCTTATGTTATATCCATTCAGGAATTTGAAAAAAAATGGCAAGAAGAAACTTTGGACAAAGAAATTCTGCGATTCAGAGATATTTTTTATATTACGTTATTCGAATCCGGTGATTTACTGACGGTACAGGGCGAAAAAGGCCAAACAGCACACTTG
>CAZMVK010000274.1:0-2034 GCA_964569545.1 uncultured Bdellovibrio sp. | reverse complement strand
TGCTGTCGGAGGGCGTTCGGCTATCAAAGCTGGCAGCGACTGAATCAGTCCTAGGGTTGAATGAATTTCGTTAACGGTGATTTCGATATCGTAAGCATTTGTGGTCAGAGGGAAATCCTGAGATAAAAACAAACGATTGGCATCTATTTTTATAAACTCAATATTTTCAGATTTGTTTGCATCAAATTTGTCTGGAGCTTGTTTTTTTAAAACCGGAGCGAAAGCGTTTGGCAGCTCGGCCGTTCCTTCGCGCACCACATAGTCCATCGGGATTTTAACTGATTTAACAACGGTATTTTCAAGTTTTCGATTCTGATCTAAAACATCAAACGAGTAATTTAAAATCTGATTATGCGCCACCTGGTGAGTGAAAAATGTCTGCTCTGGTTTTATCTCTGTAAGTACCGAGTTTAAACGAATGCGCAGAATTTTTTTATCCTCAAGGCTTGGCCAAGAAAACTGCACAGTGTATTTCTCTGGCTCTCCGGCGACGATGTTAACTTTTAATGAGGACTCAAAATCTTTTGAATCAACGCTGGCTCTGTTCTCTGTTGCAGTTGCTTTTGTTCCAGCCGCAGGCTGTCCTGGATCATCCTGCTTTTGCATATCAAGATTATCGCAAGCTAGAAATAGATTGCTTAGGCAAAGTAATGCCGCAATCAAAGCTGCTCGCTTTGATTTAAATATTCGATTGTGTTTTAACATTTCATATCCCCCTGTCGAAATGCGTTAGCTGATTGAAGGCATTGCCAACAATCAAAACTTGGTTGTTTTAATGTCCGAAATTCGGACGCTTTTAAAATCCAACCTTGCGACAGGAAGTAAATCTTGGTATGCATTGAGCTGGCGTGTTAGCCGGCTCATCCTTCTTTCTGCTAGTAACAGAAAGGTCACAAGGGTGGGCTTTTTTTTTAGTTTCAATTAGATTAAGTCGTTGAACCACCACCGATGAAAATTTTATGTAAGCTACCTTTAAGAACAGTGGCTTCATGTTTCTGAGTTAAGTTGTTTCTCATATATTCTCCTCATATAGGCATCCACCAACGCGACAGACCCGTAATAATTTTTCTGTAAAAATAATAATGACTTTTTACCAATGACTGTGGAATGTTTGCAAATATTATATTTAACTAAATGCGCAACGAATTTTAACTTCGTTTTATGGAAGTATTTTATGAAATTTCATATTTTTTTAAACCAGTTAGCTATTGATATGGATTGTAACTCAGCAACTAAGCTTTATCGAAAGCTTGGCGGCAAGAAGACTCTCTCTTTGGGTTTGAGGCAGTTTCAATTTATATTTTCTGGACAAACAAAGCCAACTACCGCTCTTTTGATGTCAATTTTGAGTGTTATAAAATTTGATTCATACAAAGTTGCGTTGCTTTCATATTTTAAAAGTATCGCGGAGGAAGATAATTCAAAATTGATATCATACTTAGAAGGTGGCCTGCGAGAATCAGTCCAACCTCCAGATAAAAAGCAGTGGAATGATACATCGAATATTCGTCTTTATACCGAAGAGCAAATTAGCTTCTTAAAATCAAATCCAGAGGTACTAAGATTACATCAAAAAATTTTACTTTTTAATGATGTCTTTATACGAAAAGAAGACCCGATTGTAGTTGAACAGCTTTGTAAAATTAATTTAGCAATAATCGACGGTGAGCATGTGCGAAGCACAGCGGAGGCCTTTAAGATTCCAACTGAGTTTAATTCTTTACCAAGAACTACAAGGCTTGCATCAGAATATATAATTGAATCAATGAAAACATTCCTTTCTTTTGAGGGAAGCGAAAGTCAGAAGTTGGAAATGGTGACACAAGCGATTTCAAAAGAAGACTTGAATCATATCCTTAATGAAACAACTAAGTTGAAACAATGGATACAGTCTTTAGGACAAAAAGAAATTGTTGAGGGCGTATCTATTCCATTTATTTATATTGGATTTGCAAAAGGTTTAGTAAAAGGTGAAATCCAATGATCGCGCAAAGTATAAAAGAAAATCAACACCTCGCACGGATAGGTATGGTC
>CAZMVK010000273.1:0-2050 GCA_964569545.1 uncultured Bdellovibrio sp. | reverse complement strand
ATCACAAAGCCTGAAGCTAGAATTCAACAATTACGTCTTGCCAAAGTCGATCGCGAAACTGGCCATGTATCTGCTATTCGTGTTGGAATGTATAAAAAAGATCCCGTGCGACTAAAAATGCCATTATTCTCATTGGACTCAGTCGAAACCAATGAAACTGGCGAAGCTCTGATTACTTTTGAAAATTCATTTCGCGTACGTGTGTTAACCAATGCCTTGGTGACTCTTGAGAAATTATCAGATGTCCAAAACAATTCAGCGGTTTTATTAATTGTTAAACGTGGAGAAATCAAAGTCGACAGCTTTGGCCGCGATGGCGATTTGATTATTTCTAAAAATGGCGAACACATTTCTGCTTTAGAGTATAACAACTCTGCTTTATCACAAGCTCCTGCACAAAACATGGCCGACGAAACGAAAACCCACTCACAAGGCCTGACTGATGTTGATGTGACAACAACCATCAACAATCATCGTTCCAGTTTTTATAAATGCTATACTCAGTTATTACAGAAAGATCCAACAGCAAAAGGTCAGTCTTCTGTGCATTTTACCATTGAGAACTCTGGGAAAATGAGCAATGTCGAAATCTCGGCATCTGATATAAACGATAACGATTTTAAAAAATGTCTAGTCGAAGTTTTAAAACGTATCGAGTTCCCACCATTTCAAGGTCCAGTGGTCTCAACCACATTTCCACTGAGCTTTGAATAACCTATCGCACACGACTTTTCGAAAACACTCTAAAGAAATTGTTGAGTCCATTTTAAACTTGATTCATAATTTTAAATGTTGCGTCCCCATTTGCAGTAACCTAATAAATGCCGTCAATTTGGAAATGACAATTGATGGTAGATTATTAAAAACAAATCCTTTTTGATCAGGAGAAACCATGTCGACAGAAAATACTTATAAAAATTTAAATAAAGAAGATAAATACAAAGCAATCGTTAAAGAAATAATGCCTTTTTTCTTTTATGCAGCCATTCCAATTATCATCACAATCACTATTGCTAAAGTTTTCGGACCTTCACACTAGGATCTAATTCTCATTTGTTGGTTCTTACTCGAATTAAGCGGAATCCTGTTTCCGCTGTTCCAATCAATGAGGTTCTTGCGGCTTTAAAACGATAACGTGATTCTAGACTGCGGGCATTTCCTAGGTAACCACCGCCACGAACAACCACTGCTGGACATTTTGCACACTCGACCAGAGGATCCTCACCTCCGGGTAATTTTTCCTGAAATGCATCGCGAACCAATTCTTTCACATTCCCCTCAAGATCGTAAAAGGGATGACCATCAACCATTCTTGGCAATAACCGAGCAACAGCCTGTGTTTCATTATTCGAATTTTTAAAATACCAAGCATACTTTAACAATTCTGCCTCACTATTGGAATCAACATACTTTTCATTGTCCTGTCCGCGATTTCGCAGCACAAATTCCCATTGCGCTTCGGTCGGCAAATCATAATGATCTCCTTTTTGGTGACCAATAAAGATTTCTTCTAACAAAGTTTGATGTTCAGGATTCCCAGAGCCTGACATCTGATTAATTTTCCCAAGCAAATCCATGACTGTTTCCCAATTCACCTGCTCCACAGGATGATCGGGCTTCATTTGCAGTTCAACTCCATGAATATCAACCAACCTTGAGCCTGAACCAGTTTTAAAAGCTGACGGATTGATAATATCTGGATTTGTTTCACCGGCTGCAACTTGAATACGTGCCCACATCGACTGAGTAAACAGAGTCTGCATCATTTCAAAAGGCTTGGTTATTTTTGTTAAAACTGTTTTGCCAACAGCTCCCATGACAAAATGACCCGAATGACCTGAGACGCTTGGTTGAATCAGATTAAAATCTGCTCGTAGAGCCGCAACCTCGGTTTGAATATCACTCTTGTCTCGACGCTCTTGTTCTTTTGTTTTTTCTCTGATTTTGTTTTCGGCCCAGGTTTTAAATAAATCCACATCAATTTTTTTTGAATCTAAAACAGATTGAATACCTTCTTGAATAATTCTCATCACAAATTGGGCTGTTGCCA
>CAZMVK010000272.1:0-2054 GCA_964569545.1 uncultured Bdellovibrio sp. | reverse complement strand
GATCCAGTGGCGTATCTTTTTAAAAATGATGATCCTCGCGGGTCATTGGCCGCCAATGTTAGCAATTCGACCATTCGCAGTCTTTCCAATTTGCCATTGTCAGAGATGTTGGTAGATCGTCACAAAATGAGCAAGGTTGTACGCGATGAGGTTTCGCCTGATTCTGACGAGTGGGGATATCGTTTGGGTTCTGTGTACATTCGTAAAGTTCATTTTCGCGATCCAGAAATGATTTTTCAAATTCAATCCACGGTCGTCAATCGTTTGCGCCAGGTGACCTCGTCAATCAAACAAGATGGTTCCAATCAGGTCAATATTATCACTGGCTCTGCTGAAAAAATTGCGGCTACTGAATTTGCCAAAGCCGGTGCCATGAGGCCGGCAATCATCGGTAAAGTTTTGCAAGAAATTGCAAAAGATCCAGAGGTTGCCAAAGTTTTATTTGAAACATTGGAAGTCGAAAAATTGCTTGAGTCCGGAGCTGAAATTTCTTTGGTGCCTAAAGGATCAGGGCTTTTGAGTTCTTTGAGTATTACAAAAAATTGATCACATCATCTTGGGCTTAAGCTTTTGGCTTGAGCCCGGTGATGATGTGATCAGAGGGGTCTGTTGGAATAAGTACTAGTGCGCAGCAGGTACGAACTGTTCTTTTTCAGTCGATCCAGCAAGGGCTCCAGTTGAAGCTGTTCCTTCGGTGATCGTTGTTAGAACTTGGTCAAAATATCCAGTGCCGACTTCTTGTTGGTGTTTCACAGCGGTATAACCACGAGCTGCATCAGCAAATTCTGCCTCTTGCAATTCAACATAAGCAGTCATGCCTTGAGCTTTGTACTGAGTTGCTAAATCAAATGTGTGATAATTTAACAAATGCCATCCCGCTAATGTGATGAATTGGAATTTATAACCCAATTCGCCAAGACGTTTTTGGAAATTTGCAATTTCAGCATCAGTTAAATATTTTTTCCAGTTAAATGAAGGTGAGCAGTTGTAAGCTAAAATTTTACCTGGAAATTTAGCGTGAATTCTTTGTGCAAAAATTTCTGCTTCTTTCATATCTGGTGTTGATGTTTCAAACCACAAAACATCGGCCCATTGTGCATAAGCCAAAGATCTGTCGATCGCATTTTCAAGTCCACCTTTGATGACATAATAACCTTCTGGTGTACGTTGTCCTGTCAAATAAGGTTTGTCAGCAGGATCAATATCAGAAGTCATTAGGTTTGCGCTCAGTGCATCGGTGCGAGCAATGATCACACTTGGAACATTTAAAACATCAGCAGCAAGGCGAGCAGCTTGCAAAGTACGAACAAAAGTAGAAGTTGGAACAAGAACTTTACCAGCCAAATGTCCGCATTTTTTTTCTGCAGCCAATTGATCTTCAAAGTGAACGCCGCTGGCGCCAGCTTCGATCATAGATTTCATCAATTCAAAAGCGTGCAATGGTCCACCGAATCCAGCTTCAGCATCAGCAACAATTGGTGCATACCAATCTGTACCTTTGCCAGTGTCGCCATGAAGAGAGCGATCAATTTGGTCCGCACGTTGAAATGCATTGTTAATACGTTTAACGACTTGTGGAACAGAGTTAGATGGATAAAGAGATTGATCTGGATATGTCTGCCCAGAAAGATTGGCGTCGGCAGCAACTTGCCAGCCGCTTAGGTAAATAGCTTTGAGTCCTGCTTTGACCATTTGCGTGGCTTGTGCACCAGTCATAGCGCCGAAGGTATTAACATAACCACCTTCGTTGATTAATTTCCAAAGTTTTTGCGAACCAACTTTGGCGATGGTGTGTTCGATCGGAAGCGATGTACGCAACTGGTCGACTTGGGCTTGGGTGTAATTTCTTTTAATGCCTTGCCAACGTGAGTTGGTTTGCCAGTCCTTGGTGTTTGCATGATTTGTCATCTTATCTCCTTATAAGTTATCAGACTTTCTTTCATTGAGAGTTTCCTTAACTCAATTTCAGAAAGTCTGAATTGTTTGTTGATTTGGGTTTGTCTTGTATTTGCCAGGGCTAGCATTTTCATTTTCGTCTTCATTCTCATCCAGAG
>CAZMVK010000271.1:0-2075 GCA_964569545.1 uncultured Bdellovibrio sp. | reverse complement strand
CAAAAACAATCTATGATTGAGAAAAATCAAGCTTTAGAAGCTAAAAAACAAGAGCAGCAATTGCAGACTGACACGCAAAAAGCAAAAAATGAAACTGAAAAAACCTTGTTAGAAACTGAAAAAATCAAATCAGAAGCTGCAAAAATAAATGTTCCTGATGATGCCGCGGCAAACTTTAAAAAAGGTCTAAAGAAAAAACCAGGACAAAAGTAATTACTGAGGCATTCATGCGCATTCGACAAATGGGTTTTTCATCAAGATTAAAAGCCCATAAACATATTCTGACTCTTGAAACACTAAAATTCATTGCAGAGTTTTTGGTTGATGGCAATGCGCGGATGGCAGCCCTGCGTTCGGGAATTCCAGAAACTTATGCAGCCAGGCAAGGGCAGTGGCTTAAAAAGCATCCCATGGTGGTCGCGGCCGTCGAGCGTGAGTTGGATGAACGAGAGCTGAGGCAATTGCAAAAAATAATTGCTGAGATCGAATTGAAAATGGATCAATGTAAAAACATTTTGGGGATGGACGAATAGATTTATTTTTTACTGTAAGAATATTCAATTTTGATTTTATCGCTGGTTTTTATTTTTGATGAATCTTTGAAAGACAATGTGGCTTTCTTGCCTGATTTAGAAACGGTGTATTTGCTGACGTCTTGCTTGATACCATTGATATAAACGGCACTGACCTTGTCGACATAATCTTTTGCCAATATGAAATTATTGATAGTCGAGATTTTGCTGATAATATTATTTTTGAGCTCGTTAAAATGAGCAGTCCAATTTGAGCTGCAGATATTAAAATATTTGCCAGCAGTGTCTTCAGCTAAATTGATATATGTATTTCCAGTGCTGGCTTGGCAGGGGCTTACTGTTTGTCCTAAGCCTACGAATCCGTAGATGGTGTATTGATTTTTCCAATTATTAATTACATCTAGTGTGTTTTGTATGGTTGATGCTGATAGCATAGATTCATCGTCGGTAACAAAAATTATTACTTTTTTGCTGGTGGCTCTGAAAAAGGTGTCCAGATGATAGTTTTTAGATTGAATGAGTAGTTTTGTATTTAATAAATGATCTAATAAGATTTGCGGACCATCAGTCGATTCAACTTGATAATTAATTTGTTTAATTCGTGAGTCAGAGCGAAAGGCTGCAGGAATTTGAATTTGAGCGCCTGTGTTGCCTTGGGCGCCAATCATTAAAAGTCTAAAATCACTGCTGGTATCGATCGATGTGATGAAGGCTTCGATGTTGTTGCGTACAAGGCTTGCGGTGTCAGACATTGAGCCAGAGTTGTCAACGACCCAGACAATATCAAGTGGGGCGTTTTGAGTGCTGTTTGTTGCTCCGACTGTAAATTCATCAGTGTGTGTGGTCAGAGCAGAGTTTTGAACAGTTGTATTGTTTGAATCCGTGCTGGCAAGTTCTGCAGTATCTTGACTGAAACTCATTTTGCGTCCGCCACCACAGTTTTGAAAGGCGGGTAATAAGAATAGCAGGGTTGCGGTGATGATCATATAAATTGTGATTTTATTTTTGTGCACCGATTGCCCCCACATTTCGATCAATTTAAAACTATGTAAATAGAATTCATTGCAAGGCCTGAGCCGTCAGGTTTTTTGTTTTGAGAGTGGTTAAGTGCTTAACATTGTTCGGTTCAGGTTTTTTGAGTTGGTGAAAACTGGTGTTTATTCGTTTCAACTGTCAAAGAATATTTATACAACTGAACAAATTCTTACAGTTTAAAAATTTATGAATTCGCTATGTTGAAAAGACTTGAGTAAAAAATTATTGACCGATATTTTTGTGATTTGTAATAACTAAATAAAGACTAGTTACTGCTTACAGTACTAGTAACCAAACGGGCAATTAGCAAGTGTCTCATCTTGAGATGTTTACGAATTGCCCGGCAATTCGTGTTACCGAAAAAACAATTTCAATTGTCCCAAAAATAGTCGTTTTTAATGGCTGCCTGGTAATTACTGTTACCGAAAAAGATACTAAACTTTGGTCTATAGCTTTAACCGGGAGTGAAGTTTTGGATCAGGACAGCAAGGACGCTGTTTTTTACCA
>CAZMVK010000270.1:675-2242 GCA_964569545.1 uncultured Bdellovibrio sp. | reverse complement strand
ATTGACTGGTGTACTTTGATGAAATTGGGTGGTGCACTTCGGATGAAATCGGTCACGTAAGGATTAGCTACAGCAGAAATTTAATTACTTACATAGATCGGGCAGTCAGCATGCGGCTCAAGAATATGTTGATAAACGATCTGAATTTAAATTCACGCCAAGCATGGCTCGCTAAGGAAACTGCTATGACAACGCCTTTATCGAAAGACTTTTTAGATGTTAAAAGTTAAATTTATAAACCGAGAATATTTAATACTCGACATGAGGCAAAACAAAAAATATTCGATTTTATTGAGGCGCGATAAAGCTGGTAAAGACTATGCTCAGCTATATGATTAGCAAGCTGTTGAAAAACTATTTTGCTTGGACTGCGAAGGGATTTTTTGGCCAATAGAGACGCGACAATGAGGATTAACGGGCCTAAATTGAATCTGAGCACGAAGAGCAGCCCTAGGCAGGGCTGAACATCCTGAAGAGTTTTTCATTAACCTGTTAGATATTTAAGTTGTTTAGTATTCGGTCTTGATACTCTTCAAAATGACCATCAAAAGTTGTTAGCTTTTGCTTGTCTAAGTGAAAAACTCGATTGGCAATTGCTCTTAGAAAATACCTGTCGTGGCTAACAACTATGACTGTACCCTGGAATTCTTTGATAGCGCTAAGCAAGGTCTCTCTTGAGGCTATGTCTAAGTGATTTGTGGGCTCATCGAGAACAATGAAGTTTAATGGTTTAGATAGCAGCTTAGCTAAGACCACACGGCTTTTCTCGCCTCCGGATAGGATTTTGATTTTTTTCTCTACCTCGTCTCCTGAAAACTTAAAAGCTCCGAGTAATGTACGAATATAACCCAACGATGCTGTTGGGATGTGATACTGAAGTTCGTCTAATATACTCAATTCGGGGTCGAGACTGTCCATGGAGTTTTGTGAGAAATAACCCATTTGAGTTGACGGACCCACTTGCAGGCGACCAGAAGTAGACTCGGTTTGACCGACAATCATCTTTAGAAGAGTCGATTTACCCGCTCCATTCACTCCCACTAAGGCAATACGATCGCCTCGCTTTATCAAACCTGAAGCGTTTTGGAAGACCACCTTTTCGCCACGCCCCTCAACTGACGGCCAAATTTTAGTAAGCGCCTCTAAGCGAACAACTTCATCTCCTCCGCGAGGAATCTCTGGCCATACGAATTTTATTTCTTTTTCGTCGACGGGAATCTCTATGCGATCTATTTTTTCTAATTTTTTAACTCGAGACTGCACCTGAGCTGCATGCGAAGCTCTGGCTGCGAATCTGGCAATAAATTCCTCTTCTTTAGCCAACATATCATCTTGCCTCTTGGCGGCTGCAATCAATTGCTCTTGGCGAATGTTTTTTTCTTTTTCGTAAAAATCGTAATTACCGCCATAGGTGGTGATTTGCTGATGAGCTATTTCGACAATCTTACTGACCAATCGATTCATAAAATCACGATCGTGACTGGTCATTATCAATGAACCTTTAAAGGCTTGCAACCATTGTTCAAGCCAAACAATACTCTCAAGATCCAAGTGATTGGTTGGTTCG
>CAZMVK010000270.1:0-665 GCA_964569545.1 uncultured Bdellovibrio sp. | reverse complement strand
CCAACCACCACTGAAAGTTTCTGATGGCCGATGATAATCATCGGGACCAATACCTAAACCCGTTAAGATTTCAGCGGCGCGAGATTCTAGATCGTATCCACCCATTCGCTCGAACTCTTGCTGAAGAAAACCATAACGTTCTAAAATTTGAGTCATTTCGTCGTCGGAAATATTTTCCGTAGCACAAGCTTCGAGACGAGCCTCTAGCTGTTTCATTTCTTTTTGAATCAATGGCATCTCTGGACGAGCCGCTTTGACCTCTTCAAGTGCAGAACGACCTTTCATTTCTTCAATATTTTGTGAAAAATAACCAATGAGCAAACGATCGGACTTGGTGAGGGCCCCCTGATCAATTCCTTCTTCACCAGAAATGATTCGAAAAATTGTTGTTTTACCAGCACCGTTGGGACCTACGAGGCCAATTTTTTCACCTGGATTGATCTGCAGACTGCCATTTTTGTATAAAATTTTATTGCCGTATTGTTTGGTTACACCTGATAAATGAATCATTCTGCTTACTCCGTCGCTTAAGAAACGATTAGATAACATACAGCGCTGCGCTTTGGTAGATGAAAGCTTTTGAAAAGGACCGTTATTTGGAATAGTGTTTTGCTATGTGCGCTGGGCAAAGCCACATCGAGCCAGTGTGAACAAAGTCATAACGA
>CAZMVK010000269.1:0-2353 GCA_964569545.1 uncultured Bdellovibrio sp. | reverse complement strand
TGGCCTGAATCCTTATGTTACCTAAGCTTGGGTTCGAGCAAGAGTCTGGCTAGAATCGCTATATAATTTGCTATATCAAACTCAATAAAGGACGTTCAAGAAGCTTTTAAGTAGACTTTAGAAAGTAACGGGATGTTTATGTGGTGTTTTTTCTGGAGCGGGAATTTTTTCACAGATTGAGTGTGAATAGTTAATTTTGTTTTCGTTGTATCCAATATTCTTTTCTCGTTCCAGCATTTTATTTTGAGACACTTTAGTTGATTAAGTAATTCAGTTTTATTGTTCATTGTTTGGCCGTCCGTCCTGAAGTTATGGCAAGAGTTCTTGAGATTTCACACTTGGTGACCAGTGAATGAAGCCAGCGTTTCAAGTGTAAAAGATCTTTTTATCACCTGGGTGGAAACCTCAATACAAAGAAGCACAATCTGTCTTAGTATTTTATGTTTGATGCTTCTGGCGTCATTTTGATTGGCGGCATCACTTTTGGCCTAATCCTTGATTGTCGACAGAACTTCGCCCAGAATTAAAGCTCAAACCAACTTAGGAGAAAGCATGGCTTTGCCATCACAAGAAAAGATCTGGTTAAAGAATTACCCCTCTGGAGTGCGTCCTGAAATCGATCTCACCCAATATAAAAGTCTCATGGAAGTATTCGATACAGCGGTTCGTAAATTCCGCAGCGCTCCTGCTTTCTCCAACATGGGAGTAGCCATCAGTTTTGAGGAGCTGGATCGAAAAGTCAGCCAATTTGCCTCCTTCCTGCAAAATGAATTGAATTTGAAAAAAGGCGATCGCATTGCGATTCAAATGCCTAATTTACTTCAATATCCAGTTGCTATGTTTGGAGCCTTTCGGGCCGGCCTCATCGTCGTCAATACGAATCCGCTTTACACTTCAACGGAAATGCGTCATCAGTTTAAGGACTCAGGCGCAAAAGCCATTGTGATTCTTGCAAATTACGGAGCCAATTTGCAAGAGATTATCAAAGACACTGACATTCAATCAGTTGTGATCACTGAGATTGGTGATCTATTCCCATTTCCAAAAAGCCTTTTAGTAAATTCTGTTGTGAAGTACTTGAAAAAAATGGTTCCAGCTCACAATTTGCCTCAAGCGTATTCTTTCAAGCAGGCACTTGAAATGGGATCCCAGAAACCGCACAAAACTGTTTCGCTAGATACCGAAGATACCGCTTTTTTGCAATACACTGGCGGCACCACAGGAGTTTCAAAAGGCGCGGTTCTTACTCATCGCAATATGATCGCTAATATGCTTCAGATTCTCGAATGGATGAAGCCCCTGTTGGAAGAAGGAAAAGAAGTCATTATCACGGCTTTGCCGCTTTATCATATTTTTTCTCTCACCGTAAACTGTCTGACGTTTATGACTTATGGCGGACACAATATTTTGATCACCAATCCAAGAGACCTCACAGATTTCATCAAGACTCTGAAAAAGACTCCATTTACTGTCATGACTGGAGTCAACACACTGTTCAATGGTCTTATGAACCATCAAGATTTTGGCCAAATCGATTTCAAGCTGGTAAAGCTCTCAGTGGCTGGAGCGATGACATTGCAGAAGTCAGTCGCCGACCGGTGGAAGCAAATGACTAAATCCGCTATCTTCGAAGGCTATGGCCTGACGGAAGCTTCGCCTGTTGTCTGCTGCAATCCGATTTCAGGCAACAAAGACATTGTGGGCACAATCGGAATTCCCCTGCCTTCAACAAATGTGAAGCTTGTCGATGACGATGGCAATGAAGTTGAGTTGGGCCGTGAAGGCGAATTATGTGCCCAAGGACCGCAAGTGATGAAAGCTTATTACAACCGCCCAGATGAAACAGTTAAAGTTTTGGATAAAGGCTGGCTCAAAACCGGTGATGTGGCCATCATGCTGGAAAATGGTTATTTCAAAATCGTCGATCGCAAAAAAGACATGATCCTGGTGTCAGGCTTTAATGTTTACCCCAACGAAGTCGAAGAGGCTATTGCCTCTCACCCCGGGGTCCATGAAGTCGCTGTCGTCGGTGTAAAAAACGAAAAATCCGGCGAAGCCGTTAAAGCCTTTGTTGTTAAAAAAGATCCCGATCTTACCGAAGCACAAGTCATCGCCCATGCAAAAAAAACCCTCACCAATTACAAAGTCCCCCGCTTGGTCGAGTTCCGTTCCGAACTTCCAAAAACCAACGTGGGCAAAATTCTCCGTCGAGCCCTAAAGGAGTAAGAGTTAATTAAGTCAAATCAGTAGCAGGGGCTTGTGCGATCAAAGATGGCAGATATAATGGATGCAAATTCAACAAAGTATATAAACTGATCTAACCCCCTTAACATAATCCAGGTCCTATGAGAGG
>CAZMVK010000268.1:0-2381 GCA_964569545.1 uncultured Bdellovibrio sp. | reverse complement strand
CCAGCGAATTCAAATTTTGGTCAAGCGATCAACAACCAAAATGCAGCTAAAGCAGCAAGCACTAGCTTCGCAGCTTTGAACTCAGCAGCTAATAAAGCATTGGTAAAAGCTGGCGCACAAAAATTGATGAAACAATACGGATTTACACAAGACAAAGCGACTGCAGTTGCTTCGGCTTTGAACCGTTGGGCGGTTTCAGGTGCATCACGTGGTTACACAACTGATGCTGATATGGACCAAGCATTCAAAGGTGTTTTCGGCGTGAAGTTTTCTTCAGCTTTGACTGCGGCAAAAGGCCTAGTTGTTGGCGACAAAGCTAACATGCAAGATTTGACTCAACAGTCAGCAATGGCTTTGGGATTGACTCCTGCTCAAGCTCAGAAATTCATGAAGGGCATGTACAAAAAAGCTATGGCTCAATGGGGCTATAACGTTGATGCTTACAACTGGTAATTATATAAGTTAACGGTTTTGATTTTACCCCACCTAAAAGGTTTGTTATGACTTGTTCGTAACGGCTGATTTGGTGGGGTTTTTATTTTGTCTGACAGTAAATTTGATGTTTTTTATTCTGATATGTTCAAAGAGCGATGGCCTGATCTCAAATCAGCCTTGGTCAAAGATCATGACCATTCAACGCAACATAAGATTTCACGTTTCAATCATTACAGTTCGCAAGTTCCCACTGACAAAGATTATGAATTTTTAACAGGCGTCAGTGAGCTCCAGCGAGATTCTCAAGGTCTATTTAAAAACTACATTATGGATATTGCCAGTTACTGGGCAGCTAAAGCTTTGGATGTGCAGTCTGGCGATGCTGTGCTTGATATGTGTGCGGCACCAGGTGGGAAGACGTTGATTTTGGCTGAAGCTTTAATGGAAGCTGGTGAGTTGATTGCCAATGAGGTTTCGGCTAGCAGGCGTGAGCGTTTAATCAAAGTCATTCAGCAATACATCCCGCGAGAAAATAGAGACAGATTTTTTGTTACAGGTCGTGATGGTGGCAAGTTTGCTCTGACGCATGCAAAATATTTTGATCGAATTTTGGTGGATGCTCCTTGTTCTGGTGAAAGACATTTGTTGCAATCACCAATGGATTTAAAAGAGTGGACGCCTAATCGCAGTGCTCAGCTGGCGCAAAGGCAATATGCATTGCTGACCTCGGCATTGATGGCCTGTAAACCTGGCGGCAGGATTTTGTATTCAACCTGTGCGTTGTCTGAACTGGAAAATGATGCTGTGATTGAAAGGTTGATCAAGAAGAAAGCTAACAAGTTTCCATTTTCTGTTAGTTTTGATTATTGGCAATTGCCTTGGGTTGAACAAATGGAAAAATTAGGTTGTGAGCGCACTCAATATGGAGTGCGAATTTGGCCAGATAAAGCCCAGGGAGCTGGGCCGATTTATTTTGCTTTGCTGACCTTGTCGGTCTGAGAATTTTTATTTGATCCTTTGCTTGTTTTTTTGTCTGATTGTCTTTGTTGATAATCTTTTAAGCTCATGTGTCCATAAGTTGTTTTGCGATAGATCTCGATCGCTTCTTCTTTTAAATCATTTTCCAAGGTATCCAGTAGCTGTTGAGGGATAAATCCTTGAGCCATTAGCTCAGACATGTAATCGCCGACTACTTCGTAGATAAAACGATCCACTTGGTGTTCGTCAGGGGAAACTGCCAAAATCTTGCATTGAATCAGTTCAACCAATCGATCTTTTGGTCGATCTGATTTTTTATCTTGTTCAGTTTGCGGTTTGATACGTAAACTTGATTTTGCGCTGCTACTTGTTTGGTTTTTATTTGTCCTACTCATAAAGAAACTTTCGGTAGGACTTGGCAAAAACATCATGGACCATTATCAAGATTTTCAGTCCTAGGTGGTTAATTTTAAAGAAATAAATGGGGCGTCAGCTGGTTGGAAGTAGGGTGTGTATGGGCTATGATCCAGGATTGTTGACGAGTTGTTTTGAAGATCGACAGATTTAAAGAATTTCACAATGATTATGGGTTCTTGCAGGGCAGTCTTTGTTGGTGAGTTTAACAAAAGGTTTTATGAAAGCTTTAAATGTTTATGAGCTGAAAGAATACTCGCAGTGGTTGCAACAGCAATTAGAAGGTGCGCAACTGCAAGACGTGTGGATGCATCAAGAAATTCTTATTCTGCAGTTCTATCGTTATAAAGATTTGTATTTGTGCATAGATCTCAATCAGCAATTGCCACTTATTTCCTTATTGCAAGATAAGCCGCAATTATCAAAAACGGTTAAGCCAGTCGTACTTTTTCTAAATGCCAGAGCTGAAAATTTGCATTGGGAAAAAATCAGCTTGAGCTCGGCCAGCTCTGTGAGTGAAGGGGTGATTGAGTCAAAGGTCGAAAAAGGTGATG
>CAZMVK010000267.1:531-2411 GCA_964569545.1 uncultured Bdellovibrio sp. | reverse complement strand
AATGGAAATTTAATAACATTTCCAAACGGAAAAAAAATACTGTCATCACAAGAATACTCTTCTGACGAACAACTAAATCAATTCAAAAAGACAATAACTCGAAATGAAACTCTTCATTGTGAACAGTATCTAAAACAATATCCGAACAGACAACCTCCAGCAATTGGCTTATTAGAAAACTGTCCAAGTGGAGATGAAAGAGGACTTTTCTCTTTAAATTTATTTTTAGATAACAACTATCAACAACTTGTACGTACAAACTCACATTTTGCGGTTGTAGTTCTAAGCGACGAGGATATCCGCAGTGGTTTATACAAAAGAGGTACCGAAGAATTCAAGCTTGATGACTATGACAAACCAGAAACTGTAATTAGTAAATTTGAAGCCAAGTTCCCGAGCAATACATTCAGTTTTCATTCTATTGTTGTTCAGCCAAATGACAAAGAATGTCTTCAATTTCAATCGCGTCAATTGGGACCACCTAATATCAACCCAATAGATGGAATTACATTTAATGCTGTTTTGGGAAGCTACGGCACACAATACAAAAAACTATCTAACTTAACTCATGGAGTTGATGGTGACATTTGCGCAGGAGAATTAAACGGCAGGGCATCAGATTATGGATCACAACTTACCGAAATAGCAAAAAACGTATCCAACAGAATTACAGATATAAGAATAGCTTGTTCTGATGCAAAAGCCTTATCAGTAGATATTAGTCAAAACTCAACTAACATAACCTGGAGTTTAGATGAGAATATAATTCACTTTAGCAATGCACTTCCGGCCAATACAAATATCCACTTAAAATATGAGTGCACTAGCCTGTAGCCATATGAATAAATTTGGAAAAATAATCAAACATAATCCAAGTAATAAAAATACCCAATTGAACTTCAAAGATTCAATTGAAATATATGAATACAAATCAAAATATTCTTCGGTACATTTGATTTTTCCGGTAAGAAAAAAAGAAAATATTCAGAAATCAATAAGCAGATATATCGCCTTAAATAAAAATCATTACAAATGGTCATTATTTTTCAAAGAACATTTAAATAAATTCGAAATAACCAACAACACAATTCTTAATAAAAAAATTTCTGACCAGCATAGCAGTGAAAGAATTTTACTTATTGGAAATAAAGCAGACGACCATACAAACGAAAGCCTTAGAGTTGAATTCTTCAGCAAAAAATTTAGATCATATGGTAGCAAAACATTTTTACTACCAGTGAACGCAGATATTGGCCTAACAGAACTTGAGCAATCTGAATTCAAAGAAAAAATTTGCAATAAATTTGGCACTGTTATTTTTATGGGAGGTGATGATATTTCGCCAAATCTATATTCAGAAATAAACACATCCAGTAAAAATACTTTCAAAGAAAGAGATCTCTGGGAATCAAAATTCATCAAGCCAGTAATATCATCAAACAAAACAATAATTGTAGGAATCTGCAGAGGAGCACAGTTAATATCTGCTAACTTAGGATACAGCATCACACAAGATATAACTTCGAAAAAATTACTTAATAGTAACCACACTGGATCAGAAAATCATTTTATATATCAAGTTGGAAGCAGTACTTTTTTAAATGCAAAAAACAACCAACAATTAATTGTAAATAGTTATCACCATCAATCAATTCAATATATAAGCGGAGGTCCGCTACAAATTACACATATATCTGGGGATGGAATAGGAGAAGCCTTTGAGATAAAAGGAAAAAAAAGCCTACTTGTCCAATTTCATCCAGAAATGAATTATAAATTAAATTCATCAGTAATTTTTTTTAATGACTTAAATTCCAGGCAAAACAAAACCCGACCTTTCGGTCGGGTTTAAAAAAAGAGCTGGCGTTGTGCTACTCTCC
>CAZMVK010000267.1:0-521 GCA_964569545.1 uncultured Bdellovibrio sp. | reverse complement strand
CAAAATCTGGGAAAATAGCAGCAATTTTTCCTTGCCTAAGCCAAAAACGAAAAAAGCCCGATCAGAAAACTGATCGGGCCACAAAAAAAAGCTGGCATTGCGCTACTCTCCCACACGGTCACCCGTGCAATACCATCGCCGCAAGAGGACTTAACTTCTGAGTTCGAAATGGGATCAGGTGTAGCCCCTCTGCAATAAACACCAGCAAAGAGTAAAGTTAATTTAGTTGATTTTTAGCGATCAGTTAATTCCACTAATTTATCTATAAATAGAAAATTATAAAAGCCTCACGGCCTATTAGTACGGTTCAGCTGAATGTATTACTACAATTACACCCACCGCCTATCAACCTCGTAGTCTCCGAGGAGCCTTTAGGGACCGAAGTCCAGAGAGATCTAATCTCGCAGTTAGCTTCCCGCTTAGATGCTTTCAGCGGTTATCTCTTCCGAACATAGCTACTCTGCAATGCCGCTGGCGCGACAACAGAAACACCAGAGGTTCGTCCATCCCGGTCCTCTCGT
>CAZMVK010000266.1:0-2615 GCA_964569545.1 uncultured Bdellovibrio sp. | reverse complement strand
AGAATCAGAAAACCACCCAACAGTCTTTTGCAATCCTTCAGCAAAAGAAATCCGTGGTTCATAACCCGTCAATTGTTTAATTAAACTATTATCACACAACAATCTTTGAACTTCAGAATTTGCAGGACGAACTCGCTGGGAATCTTCTTTTATTTTTGCGTCTGAGCCCATTATTTTATTTATCAAGTCGAATGTTTCTCTAATCGTATGTTCTTTTCCAGAGCCGATATTAACCGTTTTTCCTACAGCTTGGGCACAGTGAGCCAGCTGTATAAATCCTCGGCATGTATCCTCCACGAAATTAAAGTCTCGCGTGGGACGAACATCTCCCAAATAAATTTCTTTTTTTCCAGCTACGATCTGAGAAATAATTGTCGGAATAACAGCTCTGGCAGATTGTCTAGGACCAAAAGTATTAAATGGCCGCGCGATGACAAGAGGCAAATTAAATGAGTAATGAAAGCTCATGGCCATCGCATCCGCAGCAATCTTAGAAGCACTGTAAGGTGACTGCGGCTGAAGAGGATGTGTCTCGCCGATAGGAACAGTGCGAGCAGATCCATAAACCTCACTCGTTGATGTGTGAATTATTTTTTTAACTCCAGCCTTGATCGCCGCTTGGCAAATGTTCAAAGTACCAAAAACATTTGTATCGACATAACTTTGAGGCGCAATATACGAATAAGGAATTGCAATCAACGCTGCCAAATGAAACACATAACTCGCATCACGAACAAGCTCAACACAAAACGCAGAATCACGAATGTCACCACTCACAACTTCGACATTTTTTAAATGCCTTAAGTCCTCAAGCCATCCCCAATTATTAAATGAATTGTACTGGGTCAGCGCTCTAATTTTAATTGGATACTCGGCCAGTTTTTCAACTAAATGTGAACCAACAAATCCATCAGCTCCGGTAACCACCACCAATTCATTCGCTTCAAACACTCGCACCTCGATGACTATTTAACATTTCTTGCTTTTGAAATACTTGCGCCGTTGCTAGGCCCAAAATAAAACTACCTATGGATGAATCCCACAAAGATGAATTATGCAGACAGGCATTAAATAAAAGGCCAACTAAAGATGCGAACAAAATGGCATCAACACTCTGACTTTTTTTAAACAATTGATATAAAAGCTTTGATAGAAAGAAAGTGAGCATTAGAAAAGAAAAAATTCCGTAACGGAGCAAAAAATTTATAAATGAGTTGTGTGATAAGTTATGCCAGACTTGTTCAATCCCGGTAATCCCGAAAATTGGATGTATCGACACAGATTCTAAAATTTTGCTATACGAGGAAAATAAAGATCCGAGACCAAAAATAGGATACATCATCCACACCTTCAACGCCGCCCATGCCATGTAAATACGAGCGCCAATTGTCATATCTGTCCCGGTCAAACGTAACATTTGACCGCGCATAGCTTCGTCTGCTGAAAATGACCTAAGCCAAGAGACAAGCTGAAAAAGAAAAAAAATGCCCCACGAAATAGTCAATTCTGAATTACGCTGTAATTTACGATCGGGATTGCGATCAAGAAAATACAAAATGCTAACCGAAAGCAAAAGCGCAAGCGCTACGCTTCTCGTTAAAGTTGCCAAAATGAGAAAGGTAAATGTAATCATGTAAACCTGACGCCATATAAAATTTTTGATTCCAATCAAAGCGCAAAATAAAATAACGTAGCTTTTTAATGCAAACTCGACAAAATATTGAGAGGTACCAATTATTCGCAATGGATTAAAATCTTTATCAGGTCCACTTTGCGAGATCCACCACCTTAAATCCCAAAAAAAATCCAATTTGAAATACTGACCCAATCCAACAATCACTGCTGGCAGCATCAGAAAAACTGCATCACGCGCAAGTCGCTGAAGACTAAAATGTAGCGAATAAATATAGGACAGCAAAAAAACAATTGGCATTTTAATCAAAATTTTCAACACAATCAATTTATCTACTGGCAACTGGTGGCTGACGTCTGCAATCACAACCGAAAATACCGACACTAAAACCGCAAGTAAATAAAAAAATAGCGTCCTATCTTTTCGTATCGCTCCGATAAAAGCTTTCAAGGTCGGTAGAGCCGCAATCAAAAAGAAATAATTCGACGGCGCAATACCATAAAAATCGACATAAGAAGCGTGCAGCTCAAAAAAAAGACCCAACAGATAAAATACATATCCAAATTGCATGACTATTTTTTACTTCTTTGACTTACTTGATGCAAGGGGCAATTTAATTTAGCTACTCTGCAAATGTGCGCTGTCTGCAGCTGTCTCTAAAACAAAAGGCTTTTGAAAAACAAAGTAAATCACATGCCCTGTAAATGGAGACAGAATGGTGTTTAAAATTTTTCGCACTGCGCGCGCAAAAAAAATTGATGAATCATACAAACTCTGAAGCCAAGGATGAGGCAACAACTCATCTTTTAAGCCCTTTAGACCATCCATGTATTTAAATTTTTTAACCACGAAGCCCTTGTCTTCAAAATGTTTTCTGACAGAACAAGGGTCCAATGCAAACTGATAAAAACCACCCTCATCGACATTTTGCTTGTTAAAAATTAAATAGTAAGTAACTGTGATTCCCGAATCATTGATTCAT
>CAZMVK010000265.1:0-2638 GCA_964569545.1 uncultured Bdellovibrio sp. | reverse complement strand
ATGTTATATCCATTCAGGAATTTGAAAAAAAATGGCAAGAAGAAACGTTGGACAAAGAAATCCTACGATTTAGAGATATCTTTTATATTACGCTGTTTGAATCCGGTGATTTACTGACGGTACAGGGCGAAAAAGGCCAAACAGCACACTTGATTCACGAGGGCGAAGTCGAGGTTATTCTTTCGCAGAACGAAAACCTAATGCCAATCGCCGAACTCAAAAAAGGCCAATTGATCGGAGAATTGGCGATGATCACTCGCGAGCCGAGGACGGCTTCTTTGATTGCAAAATCTCCCACGATATGTCTTTCATTTGATCGTTCTGATTTTTTAAAATTATTATATTCAGAGCCTCATCGCAGTCTGGATTTATTTAAAATTTGCTCCAAACGTTTAGAAAATTCAAACAAACGTATTGCCAGCCTGAAGGAAGCAAAATGAATCAATTAAAGATTCCCATTCTCGTTTGTGGTGATCAAAGATTCAGCCAAAGTGTTTGCGAAAATCTTAAAAACTCACAACCAGATATCCCTTGGAAATTTGATATTTTTGACAATGGCACCAGCGCACTTATTCTTTACCGACAATTTAATCACAGCATTGCTATCTTGCAAGAGGAGCTCCCTGGAATGGGGGGTGTGCAGTTGGCCAAAGAATTATTAAAAATTTCTGGCGAAACGACTATTTTTCTTTTTTCAAAAGAAAATCAACACGACTTGCATGGTGTTGAAACCTTAAGCTGGCCGCCAATTAGCTGGACTACATTTGCGCAAGGACTTTTACAAAATCTCCCAGTTGAATTTCAAAGCCTTTGGAGTCACACGAAAAAAAACAATCCTCTGCATATCGCACTAGAAAAATATGCAGAAAAATACCGCAATCAAGCAGCCTCTGAAAAAAAAGATATTATCTGCATCCCTAGTTTTGCAAAAACACAAAATTCACAATCGCAAAGACCCATGGATAAATTAACGAACTCAGAACAAAATGCAATGTCACAACAATCGACAGCTCTTGATTCTAATACAACTAAAAAGAATCTCCGTCCTGACAATTGGGAACTGGGCTTGTTAGTATTTTTATTTATTACAAGTGCGGTCTCTTGGTTTTATCCGAATGGTGAAGACTATATTGCTTATGTTTCTTTTAGATATTTCTTATCAGCCATCTTGATGAGCTCGGTGGTCGGCTTTTTTGTTTCAAGATTTTCCAATAAAACATAAAAAAAAGGGCCCGATGATTCGGACCCCTTTTAAGTATCAATATTTACTTTTCAAAACTATTGAATAGAAGCTGGCTGACCTGGGTACATTTGAGCTTCTTGATTTTGGAATTCAGATTTCATCTGATTCATCATATCTGGACATTTTTGTGACAAACCACGTTTTTCGATTTCAGAACCAACTTTATCAAAACACATTTTGCGTTTTGATTGCTCTTTAGTTTTTAAGCATTTTTCAGCTTCAGGTTTAACTTTAGCGACAGCTTTTTCACACTCTGCTGGAGAAGCATTTGGCGCTTTTGAATCTTTACCAGCTGTCGTTGGAGAATGCTGACCCGATTTTCCAGCTGCGCTTGTAGGCTGCTGCATATTTGGCTGACCATTTGGACCCATGTCTTGTCCGTTATGAGCTTGACCATTTGGACCGTCATTAGGACCGTTTTGTGGGCCTTTCATTTTGTCAGCATCATTAGT
This sequence comes from uncultured Bdellovibrio sp., assembly GCA_964569545.1. GTDB lineage: Bacteria > Bdellovibrionota > Bdellovibrionia > Bdellovibrionales > Bdellovibrionaceae > CAZMVK01. The sequence continues at coordinate 943 of CAZMVK010000265.1, read as the reverse complement.
CACGCCTGATTTTTGATTTGGGTATTTTGCTTTTTCTTTTGCTTCAATCTCAGCTTTCAATGGATCTAATTGAGCACGGCAATTGTCCCAAAATTCTTTTGGAAATTTATTTCCGATTTTATCAAAACAAGCTTTTCTTTGCGCTTCATCTTTTACTGCTAAACAACCTTCGCCAGCTTTTTTCATCCCAGGAATCTCTTTTTGACATTTCTCTGGTGTAAATACTGGAGCCTGTGTTTGACCAGACTTAGGTGCATTGTTTGTTGCAGTGCTTGTCGGTTGCATATTAGGTTGACCATTTGGACCCATGTTTTGTCCATTTTGTGGTTGACCGTTTGGACCGTTGTTAGGACCGTTTTGTGGGCCTTTCATTTGGTCTGCATTGTTAGTCACACCCGATTTTTGATTAGGGTATTTTGCTTTTTCTTTTGCTTCAATTTCAGCTTTCAATGGATCTAATTGAGCACGGCAATTGTCCCAAAATTCTTTTGGAAATTTATTTCCGATTTTATCAAAACAAGATTTTCTTTGTGCTTCATTTTTTACGGCTAAACAACTTTCGCCAGCTTTTTTCACCTTAGGAATCTCTTTTTGACATTTCTCTGGTGTAAATGCTGGTGCTTGTGTTTGGCCAGACTTAGGTGCATTACCACCTGAAGTACTTGTAGCGCCACCTGGCTGCTGCATATTTGGCTGACCTGCCGTCGGCGGTTTTTGATTTTGCGCAAACGCAACAGAGCTAGTAAACACTGCCGCAACTATAAACGTACGAAACACATTAGACATTCATTCCTCCTGTGAAATGATTAAAGTTATAATATGTAAAATAAAATCTTATGCGATAGCTTATCGGCAGTAAATTGTAGGACTTAAAACTAGACCATATACCACAGCAATTCCGTATGAATCAATTTGAGCCGCAGCCAAACAGCTGATTTTAGTT
>CAZMVK010000264.1:0-2664 GCA_964569545.1 uncultured Bdellovibrio sp. | reverse complement strand
TTGAGAATCTGGTTCTGGAAAATATCCAAGCTACAGGCTTTGGTAACGATGTTCGCTATTGGAGAACTAAAAATAAGAATGAAATAGATTTTGTGCTGCCATTAGAAAGAGGTTCAGTTCACGCGATTGAGTGCAAATGGAAAGAGAAAAATTTCGACGACAGCTCATTGCAAATTTTTCGCCGTAGAAATCCAAAAGGTCTGAATTGGGTTGTCACTTCGGATTCGAAAACGCGTATAGTAAAAAGTAAACTCATGTCCATTCAGTTTATAAATATATTTGATTTGCCAGTTTTTATTTCTTCATTGGCTTGAGGTGTGAACGCTGTTTAGAACCTGCTAGTCCTTATTTTTCTAAAACAAATTAGTTTTGTTCAAAATTAGGCTGACGGCCAGTCCGGTTTTCGTATTTGAGCGTTAGGATTTTATATCTAAAAGTCGATAGCTCTTAGTGAACTATATTTTGTTAATCTTATCATTTTTAATAGCAGGTTGTTCGTTTAAAAACGTCGAGCAGTTGACGTTGGTTGCTATTTCATCGGTTTCAACAACGACCACGACTGTTACTACCACAACGACAACGACGACCGTTGGTGGTAATCTTTTGTATTCTGATACGTTTCCTGTTGATGGCGTGCTTGTGGCTCCATGGGGGATGACTATTGCTGCCAATCCTTTGCCAACAATTACAGGTGGTGTCGCGACGGCGAATCAAGTTGTGTCAGCTGTCGTTTCGACAATTACGTCGACTGATGTATATTCTGAAATAGATTTTAATATATCATCCGCTCCGGCTCCTCAAGGTGATAACTTTTATTTGGTTCATCGTAATGCAAGTTCTAGTACTTCTGCATTTGGTTGTATTTTGAGAGTTGCAAATAATGTTTGGAATGTGCGACTCTGGGGAATAGTTAACGGTGTGCAAACTTTTTCAGGCATTACCCCTACCGTAATTTCTGAAATGGATTTAACTCAACATAAGCTAGGATGTTCTGTACAAACGGTAGGTGCTGACGTGGTAATTAATTCTTATATTGATCCTGTATCGTCTGTTGCGCCTATTCTGGCTACTTATACAATTTTTGGTTTTGCTGCGACTGTGCCTCAAGGAACTTCTGGATTTGTTATTACTAATACTACTGGCAGCAATGTTAGGCTTGATAATTATAAGTTATATTCAACGATTCCTTATTAGGGCGTTTTCTAATGGGGTCTGTAAAGCAATTTTAAAAGATATTATGGTCTCTGATGTTTTATTGTATTTTGATTTTCCCTTCGTATTGGAGTTTATGGCTAACCCTTCGCCTCGCGATTTGAAAAAAAATATCTTAGGTGGTTTTATAAGGAGATTTTGGAGGCCTTGATTTTCTTATTTTTATTGAGAGAAAAAAAAGCGACCTGGTTTGGGGGGTGGGGGACCAGGCCGCTATGGGGGGGGTAACTTTATATAGAGCAAGTGCCAGGCCAAGTCTGTTTTTTCCTCAAATTCATTTTAATTAATCTTGGGGCCAAAAGTAGTGTTTAGCTTTTTGACAGGTTAAACAAATTGCGTCCCCGGTCTGGCCCTGATCAAATTAAAGATGTTTAGAAACGATTGTCGAGTCTGATTTATGAAGAGGTGTGAATATGAATAAAGTTGTCTCAAAATGGTACGTTCACCAAGGTCTATTGTTTGCTTTTATATTGCCGGTTGGTATCGGTCTGGTAACAGCGGTAGGCTATCAGCCAACGGCCAAGGCTCAAGATGCCACGGCGGTAGAGGCCGAAGAGGCTGTCGCTGATTCAGAGGCGGCTATAGCGATCAGCAAAGAGGCCAAACAGCGCGAAGATGAAGAGAGAAAAAAACGTGATACCAGTCGTGAAAATGCCAAAACCAGTCTCAGCAAAGCCAAAGCTCTTGAGGCCCAGGCCAAGGCTGATCAAGTGCGTTCAGAACAAGAAATTGCTCGTCTGAAAGCTGAAACCGCTGAATACATCAAACAGGCCAAGCTGGCTGAAGAACGTCAACAGGCGGCGCAAAAACAAATGGATCAAGCGCATGAGAAAATCGAGGCCGCAAAGGTTTTAAACGAAGACAGTAAAAAACAAAAAGACGTTGCTGAGAAAAAAACGAATGAAGTTTTGTCAGAGCAAAAGAACACAGAAAGAACGGCAACAGAAGAAAAAGAAAAAGCTGACAAGGCACAAGCTGAATTGCGGGAGCAACAAACTAAGTTGCGAGAAAAACAAGCGCAATTAGAAAAACTAAAGCTGAACACGCAAAAGAACGTTGCTGTTGCGCAATCTACAGTTGCTAAATCTAAGCTCGACAAAGAAAAAACAATCAATGAACAAGCCAAGAATGAACAAGAGTCTACAAAATTAAAACAACAGCAGGACAAAGTTCGTGGTGATACAGAGCTGGCACAAAATGAATTGGAAAAAACCAAGGATGAACAAAAGAAAACTCGTGAAAAATTAGAGACACAAAAAAAAGATTTAGAAAATATGCGTAAAGAAGAGGTCGCTGCAAAACAGAAGCTAACGACGACCAAGGCGGAATTTGAAAAATATAAAATGACGACAAATAAAGAGACTGCTCAGATGCAATTGGAAATTGCACAAATGAAAAAAAGCATGGCGATGTCTGAAGGCGAAATGGCTAAGAGCAAGGCTGAACACGACA
>CAZMVK010000263.1:0-2705 GCA_964569545.1 uncultured Bdellovibrio sp. | reverse complement strand
TTGCACGTTTGGTAAATATAGAAGAAAAAAATATTTTAGCTTTGCGTGAAAAATTACAGATGTTTCCAAGTTTTCAGCAAGTAGATACTTGTGCTGGTGAATTTGCATCACAAACACCATATTTTTATTCTACCTATTGGGCGCGGCCGGTGGCTTCGCCTTTTCAGCAAAAACCAGTCGTGGTCCTAGGCAGTGGGCCCAACCGAATTGGACAAGGCATAGAATTCGATTACAGCTGTGTGCGCGGAGTGAAGGCGTTTCAAGCTCAAGGTCATTCGGTGGTGATGATCAATTCCAATCCTGAAACTGTTTCTACGGACTATGATACCTCCGATATTTTATTTTTTGAGCCATTAACACTTGAAAGTGTTTCTGAAATTCTTCGTTGGGTTCAGCCGATGGGCTTTGTTGCACAGTTGGGTGGTCAAACGCCAATTCATTTAGCTCCAGGGTTGGTTGAGAGAGGATTTAAATTACTCGGTTCTGATTTGCACTCTATTGATTTGGCAGAGGATCGTGGTTTGTTCAGCAAAATATGCCAAGAGTTGCAATTTGCAATTCCAAAATCAACGATGGTTAGTGATTATCGTACCGACTTGGAAAAGATTAAAAAAATTGGTTATCCAATCATCTGCCGTCCATCTTATGTTCTGGGTGGTCGACGTATGGAGGTTGTTGAAAATGATCAAGAACTGCAATCTTACTTTGAAAGACATCGTGAATTTATCAGTGCGGATCGACCATGTCAGGTAGATCAATTTTTAGAGGGTGCTTTAGAGGTTGATGTTGATTTGGTTCGTGGCAAAGACTGGAGTGTTGTCGCTGGTGTGATGGAACACATCGAAGCTGCGGGTGTGCACTCTGGCGACAGCATGGGTGTATTGCCTCCGCAGAGATTAAAAGACGAGACTTGTGCTAAGATCGAAGAATTATCAAAAAAATTAGCTGATCGTTTGAATGTCATTGGGCATCTTAATATCCAATTGGCGATTTTAAATGATCAGGTCTACATGCTTGAAGCCAATCCACGCAGTTCTCGTTCCGTTCCGTTCATGGTGAAATCAGCAGGTGTGCCGGTGATCGATCTTGGTGTATGGGCAATGCTTGGTAAAAACAAAGCGGAAGTTCGACCTGAACGTTACAAATGGCGTGAAATGAACGAAGTTTCAGTCAAGGGTGTTGTGTTCCCATTTAAAAAATTCTCTGAAGCAGATGCTATTCTTGGGCCTGAGATGAAATCTACTGGTGAGAGCATGGGTCGAGCTAAAACTTATCCAGAAGCTTTGATGAAAGCATTTATGTCCAGTTCGATTCGACTGCCTGAAAAAGGCGAGGTTTTCTTTTCTTTGCGCGACAAAGACAAAGATGAAATGCTTATTTTGGCGAGAACACTTGCACAGATGGGTTACACAGTTTCTGCGACTTCGGGTACGGCCCAGTATTTCAATGATAACGGTTTGGCAGCATTGAGTTTACGCAAAGTTCATGAGGGGCGCCCTCACTGTGTTGATCGCATTCGCTCTGGCCAGGTCAGTTTTGTGATCAATACAACTCGGGGACGAACTTCGATTGAGGCAAGCTTTGATATTCGTCGTGCATGCACGGATTACAGCATTCCATGTTTGACGGAAAGTGATGCGGCAGAAGCGTTTGTAGTCGCTTTGCAAAATGCTCGACATGGCAAGTTTGATGTTTCGCCTTTGACGGTTCACCCGGCTCTTAGTTAGGCAATTAGCCTATTAGGCAAGGATGATTGATTATTGGAGATTATTGATGATTGATTTTTTTATGAAATTTAAACTCTATCTGATTGTTTTTGTTTTTTCTCTTTTTTTACAAAGTGCATTGGCTGCACCGGCAGTGACCTTAGGATTTTTACCTGGGGCCGATGTTGAAGTAACCAAAAAAGGTGCAGCACTGATTGCTCAGGGATTGCAAGATCAGTTAGGTTCATCGGTGAATGTCTACATTTCAAAAGATTATGCCAGTTTGCTTGCGGCCATGAAGGCTCACAAAGTGGATTTTGCCTTTTTAACTGCGATGACATTTGTTGAGAGTGAAAACGATGTTGGTTTGAAAGTTTTGTTAAAAAAAGTTTGGGAAAATCCATTCTATTATTCAGTGATTTTGTCTTCTGGATTGAAAGCCAAAAAACCAAGTTTGAAAGATCTAAAAGGTAAAAAAATTGCTTTTGTCGATGAGAATTCGACTTCAGGTTACTTGTATCCCAAGGCATTTCTTAAGAAACAAAATTTAGCTCAGGATTATTTTTCCGCCCAAGTTTTTTCCGGTTCACATATGAACTCGGTGCATATGTTAGAACAAAAACAGGTCGACGCCATCGCTGTATTTGCCGACGATACGAATGGTCAGCAAACAGCATTTACTAAATTTTCCACAGTTAAAAATAAAATGAAAACCCAATTGATTTGGGTGAGCGAACCTATTCCCAATGATCCGTTTTGTGTGAGACAAGATTTTTACGACAAAAATCCAAAATTGACTCATGATTTGATGTTCGCATTGATTGATATTTTTGAAAAATTAAAAGATAAAAAAGAAGTTTTAGAGACCATTGGAGCAAAGGGCTTGATGTTGGCAACACAAAAGCAATATGATGTTGTTCGGGATCTAGTAAAAACTTTGGACTTATTAAGGAGGCCATAAGTAAGTTTAGTCGAAACGGATCTTTTGATTTGTATTTT
>CAZMVK010000262.1:0-2708 GCA_964569545.1 uncultured Bdellovibrio sp. | reverse complement strand
CTTGTCGTTTCTTTTTTAACAATCGATATTGAGCAAAACTGTTTTCCAAATTCCATTTTAAATTTTTCTTGTTATCATACAAATGTGCCAACTCAACCGGCACAATAGCACTGACTTTAAGACTTTCACCCAACAATTGCCATTGCTCTGACAAATCCTGCTGCAACTGTTTATCAATAGCCAGCAATGCGTTTTTCTTTTTCTGCAAAACTTTTAACCGCGGATCTGCCTTGTTGTTTTCAACCAACTTTTCCGCGGCAGACTGAGCTTGTTTTGTTTTATTTTTTTTACCGTCATACCAATCCAACCCCATTTGCCACCAGTCCATAGGGTCATCCATGTGCACAGTTAAATCTTGCACTGCCTCAGCATGAGATTGTGGAATTTTTCTAGGCTGCAGCCAAGAAATCGATTTCTTATCACTGGTCACAAATAGATTTACAAATTTTGGTATTAAAATAATTTGCAACAAACAATGACGATCACCTTTATGTAAATCTATATTTAAAATGCGATCCTCAGCTTTTACATCACCTTTTTCGACCTTTGACTCAATCACCCCTTCTAGCCAGACTCTTGCCCGAACCCAAGCTTAGGTAACATAAGGATTCAGGCCAGAAAAAGTCCCAAGGGACCCCGCCCGCCCAGGGGGAGCTGAAGAAAAATAGCTTTTGTCTGTCTTAGACCTCCAAGGTCGTAGTTTACTACTCAGCGCCACAAATCATTGGCAGGCCCAACTTAGGAAAGATCCCACCAGGAACAATGATCAGAGCAAAATTCATTACGGGGGCCTCCAATGGTCCCTTAAAGGCCATTCTCGCAGAGGCTCTAGCAATCAACGGTGAAGATTTCGCCCCTGAAGGCACCACTCTAGTTGGCTCCGGCAGTTCCGGCGAAGACAGATTGAATGTTCAATTTACCAAACTGGTATTCAAAGATGGCAAATCACAAAGTATTCAAGCTCAAGGCTGTGATCTTTCGGACCAAACTATTGGAGTCAAAGGGAAGAAGCTGAGTAAGTATGCTGTTCTTTTGGCAACTGGCGCTGGATTAAATTTCCTGGGTGGAGTTGCGGAAGGTTTGCAGGAAAGCCAAGTTCAAAACGGTGTTGCCACTAAAAAGTCGGATTTAAAAAACGCCGCACTCAACGGAGCATCAAAAGCTGCTCTCGATCAGTCACAAGAAGTTTTGTCAGGTCTGAAAAACAAGAAATCCGTTATCCAAGTCGATAGCGGCAAAGAATTCTATGTTTTATTTGAAGGAGAATAAATTTGATATTTAGTAATAATAAAAACTTGAGTTCCACACAGGCTCAAACAGATGCCTTCATTAAACTATGCAAAAATCTTGTCTTTGGAATTGGCCAGCCAATCGTTGAAATATTCTACGGGATCAAAAAAGATACAATTCCATATCTGCCGATATTAACCTGGGGCGTGATCTTTGACTTTATGACACTAAGTCATCTTGATCAGAAAATATTTAAACATTTAAAGCTGGGCTGGTTTTATCCGCAAAATCCGATTGCTTACTCGATGTATTCATTTATTGGAGCCACGATTGGCTTTTGGATTTGGGGTGCCATTCAAACCAGAAAGAAAACGAATATGATCCAAAGACTGACTGAAGTTTTCCAAGAGACTGGTCTTAAAAGTCCAATGGGTAAGCTGCCAAACTTTATTTTCGACAAGCCAGTGGATGAATTAGTTAGAAGACTTCGTGTAACCAACGCATTTATGCCAAAAGCTAAATTTGATGAAGCCAAAGATAGGCTTGAAAGCTCGCTCCAAGTCTACATTGACGAGATCAGCGAAAGTAAAGCTGGCGGCACAGTGGATCTTTTATATTCACATTTTGAGATTTCAAAAATGTTTGAAATGAAAGATTTAAAATCCATTGGCAGACATCGTTTTTTAGTTGGCCAAACCAGGGCAAAAACAATTTATTCAAGCTTAACTGAAACGCCACATTTATTGATTGGTGGACAAACTGGCGGAGGAAAATCAACTTTCCTTCGTCAGGTCATTACCACTCTTTATTGCAACAACAGGGACTACAACTTTACTTTGATTGATATGAAAGGCGGACTAGAATTCCAACTCTTTGAAAATCGAGATCGAATCAAAGTCATTTCAACGCCTAATGATAGCAGTAGCCAGTTCATTGTGCTCGACCAGTTGCTCACAGAGAGGTTCGAACTTTTAAAAACGAATCAGTGTAAAGACATCGAGGAGTTTCAACAGAAGCCAAAGGATCAATTAAAGCTGCCAGAGGGAGTGAAGGCAGAAACATTCAAATTAAATCGGAATATTATCGTGATTGATGAAGCAGCTGAGCTATTTTTAGCTGGTGGTAAAATTAATGTAAGCCAAGTTCAAGAAATGACCAGAAAAGTAATTCGTCTGGCGGCTCAAGGACGTGCTGTAGGAATTCATTTGATTGTCGCGACTCAAAAGCCAGATTCAAAAGCAATCAGCTCGCAGATCAAAGCCAACCTGACTGGAATTATTTCTTTTCCAATGGCAACACTTGGAGCAAGTTTTTCTATTTTAGGAAATGGTCGTGCCAAGGAACTGCCGTCAATTCCAGGCCGCGCCGTTTGGAAATCTGGTCTCGATCAATTTGAAGTGCAAACCGCTTTTTTAAGTCCTGATCTAGCCAGACTCTTGCCCGAACCCAAGCTTAGGTAACATAAGGATTCAGGCCAG
>CAZMVK010000261.1:0-2797 GCA_964569545.1 uncultured Bdellovibrio sp. | reverse complement strand
AAAGGTGCCAAACTAAAAGGTGCCAGGCCCTGTTTCTTGTCGCTTGCCAGCAAGAAACAGGGCCTGGCACCTTACGCAAAACTATAAAACAGAATTATCAACATACGGCGGGATATCTGAGAAACATGTCAATACGGATTCATCAAAAACGATATGGCGGCTGTGACCATCAAACCAACGAATTTCAACTCTCTGATTGTTTTTTTCAGGATATTCAATCAAGGCAATATCGCCGTACATAAGATCTCGGTCTGTTCCCAAGTCATCAAACATGTAAGCCTCAAGACCAATCTCCTGCCCATCCAATGTATTACTGGTTCTAATGGGTCCGCTGATATCATCAACAATAGATCCATTGTCCAATCCTGCCCTCAGTCTGGCTGTGACCTGTGATTCGATTTGTTTAAATTCTGCAGGACTGTGAACCAACCATCCTTGAGACAAATAAGAGTCTGTCAGATGGCAAACCTTAGCAGAACCTGCGAATGTAAGTTGTGATATAAACAATAAACAAACAGACGCAAAAATAGTATTTTTCATAACAAGAATCTCCTAATCAATTACGTTAGCGTATCTAATAAATAAAAAAGATGCCATGGCAGATCTTGCCGCAGCTTGACTTTAAAAGGTGCCTTTTTACTTAGGCCCAAATTGTTACTTTAGATAATTACTAAACATATTTAGCTAACTAAATAAAATAACAGGCCTTCTCAGCTATATTTTCAGATCAACAGCCACCCGCTGTAAAATTCTTCGACAATCGTTACTCCCTTAATCAAATTTTAAGAGATCTGACACTGGCACTCTCAGTGCAATCTTTCCTGCCTGTTGAAGAAGTTTGTTAAATTATCCACCTCTCTTGATAAGGAAATAATATGTTGAAACCAGCTCTTTGCTCTACCTCGATGCTTTGTTTAGGTCTTTTGGCGTCTTTAAATTCATCAGCCACCGATTTAAAATGTGGTGATAGAATCACAGAAAATACGACCATGACTGCTGATCTTGACTGTACTGGCTTTAATGGTAATGCGCTGACTATTGATGGTTCCAATATTATTTTTAACGGTGCTGGCCACAGAATCACAACAACTGTTGGCGGAACCTCAGCCGTTATCGTCAACGTCTTAGCAAGCAATGTAACCGTAAAAAACACTGTGATCTCGGCACCAAATTCTGTCGGCATCAAAGTTGATGGCGAAGGCTCTATCATTACAAATAATACCGTGGACAATGCAAATCTTGGTATCTTGATTTCAAAACCTGGTTCTGTTGTAAAAAACAAAGTTCGCAACAGCACTGGCAACGGCATCAAGGTAGATCTATCTCAAAAATCAGATGATTCTCAAGTTGTGATCAATGGCAATGATTTACAAAACTCTATTGGTTGTGCATTTTATATCGTAGCCCCAGAGTTCACATTGACTGGCGCAACAAAAAACAACCTCAATGGCTCCAATGAAGCTTTCTGTTTAAAAGGCGGAAATCTTACTGTTCAAAACATGAATTTATCTAATCAGTTGATCTACAAACGTCACTTTGTTGTTGATAGCGTAGATTCTATTACATTAAAAAATGTTGATGTGAGCTCCATCGCACCAGCGACTGCTGATCAACAAAGAGCCGGTATTGATATGTACCGAGTAAAATATTTTAAACTTGAAAATGTAGTAGCCAATTGTAATGACGTTGGCGCGCAAATTCAAAATGAAGTTCAAAATGGTGAGAGCGTATTGCCAGTTGGCGAAGTGATCAACTCGAGCTTCAAAGGCAACGTCTATGCAGGTGTGCATGTTGTTATCCATGACGTGAATAGCAAATATGGTAAAATCATGATCTGCGAAAATAAATTTGCTGAAGAGTCTAAGAATAAAAGCATCATCGTTCGCAGCGAAAAAGCACCAGGCACTCCCGCTAGTGATTTTGCAGATGTCACCACAGTTTGTAATGCTAAAGATCTGAATCAATACAAAGTCATCTCTTCGAATTCAGTCCTTTGCGATCCAAATGGCAGACGCCCAGGAAATGGCGGCGGCACAGGTGGCAGCGGTGGACATAAAGGACACAAGGGGCACAACAAACCGTCTTCTCCATTGTTGTAATATTTAATTTTACATATATCTAAATTTATATCTTTAAAAGACCTCAATCGTGGGGTCTTTAAAAAAAGAGAACGAAAAAAATAATTGTTCTCAGAGGTTGTCATGAAATATCTTTTATCTTCACTGTTTCTTATTTCTTCGTTGTTTACTCAGAAATCACAAGCAGATTTTTATTTGCCCGTAATGAGTTCAGAACAAATTGAGATCCAATTGCAACCACGATTACTGGGTAATCTTAGGCACTTGTGTGCTGTGGATAAAAAAGACAATTATTTTCAATTTTTGCAAAATTTATAATTGGTTTGTTTTCACAAATTTCAATTTCATGTTTTTCAATATTTTCTGTTATAGTCAAAGCACAATTAAAATTTCGCCTTATGCAATGTGAAAAAATATAATGATTTTTTTATTCTTTTGGAATTTTGAAATTTCAATTAGTTTTCCTTCTTAATATTTTATTCATAAAAAATATTTTTAATAAACTTTGATAATTTTTCAAAAAAAAAAAAAATTATTGCCCATCAAATTTTATGAACCTTTTAAAAAATATATTTTTTCTTTATTTAAGTTTAATAATATCCAATAATTTATCTCATTATATCAATATAAATTTTATATCATCATAAATCATAATCATTCTTTCTTTCGAAAAAAAATTCATTTTTCACTTTGCAAACAAAAATAACATAAAATTTAAA
>CAZMVK010000260.1:0-2801 GCA_964569545.1 uncultured Bdellovibrio sp. | reverse complement strand
GAATTAGAATTAGAATTAGAATTAGAATTAGAATTAGAATTAGAATTAGAATTAGCGGGCATGCCTAATTTTGAAATTTGATTCAAATCACTTTTAGGCGCAGCTTTTGTTTTTACTGCCGCTGCGGTAGTGGTTGTGGCATTTGCATTGGCTTTGTCCTTGGTTGCCGTAGTGGTTTTTTGTTTTATCACTTTACTGCAAACGAACTCAATAAAATCAGCGACCTGATTGCTTGGAACGGAGTGAGAAACCAAGGCCTGAGCCTGCTTCAATTTTTCGTACTGAACTTTTGATAATGTAATCTCCAGACGTACGCTGTCATCTGATTGCACTTTTTCAATAGATTTTTGCATTACAGGCATATCAAAAAACTGAGCAACTTGTTTTTCTGAGTCTTGTTGGTTCAGGCCTGATAGGGAAGATAACAATTCTAGCTTGTCGGCACTGGATACGCTAATTTGTCGAGTCCGTTTGATTTCACGTGCGGCTTTCTGAATGATAGAGGCTTGGCTTAGATGGATCTCTCCGCTTTCAATTTTTTCTGACAAAGTTGGAATTTCGTTTAGGAGTCTGGCGGCATCAATTCGTCTTTGAGCGCTGGATGCAGAATAGCCGACAGCTTCTGTTAAGTACGCAAATAGGCTGCTGTAGCCAAGCTCAAGAAAAAGTTTTCTATTATCGATCTCTTTGATGGCATGAAGGACTTCGGTTAGCAATTCTCTTTCTTGTTGAGCAAGTGATTTAATCTGTAAATCTAGATCCGAGTTTTTCATGATACGAAATCTTTTTGTAATTTGAGCAGAATTATTCATAAACAACCTTTCTGTTTCTGATTAGTTAATTCGGATTAGATATAACATGATTTTGTAAAACCATTATTTTCAACGACTCAAACAGTATTTTTTTAGTGAGAGCATGATGTCTTATCCTGTCCTAGCGCTGCGTAAAAATATTTTTGATTTTGTTTTGTTGAAACCCAATGTTTATTTGCAGCTAGATTGATTTTAAGAGTCAAAAAAACCTGTCAAATATTTTTTATGGTACGAACCGTGTACATATGTAATAAATCGAATCGACGGTACAGGCAAGGTGCATCGGTTACAGGATGAACCAATGGCATTGGTAACATTATATTGTTCTAGCCAGAGACCGCTTCTGATGTAAAATCTGTAAATATGAATAGAAAACTTAGTTTTAAATTAACGCCATACGCAGAGTGATTCCTTTATTGACCGTGAAATCTTTAGCCCGAATAATTTGGTTATTGAGCAAGTAAGTTTGATGAAACTGAGCAGTTATGGAGCTGTAAATGGCACGTATCAATCCTCACATTAATTTCAACGGAAATGCCGAAGCGGCATTCAATTTTTACAAATCAGTTTTTGGCGGCGAGTTCATAAAAATTGTACGCTTCAAAGACTTATCTAGCGCAGAATTTCCTGTGTCAGAAAGCGAAGCAAATAAAATAATGCATATTGCTTTGCCAATTGGACCAAATGTTTTAATGGCTAATGATGTCCCTGATATTTTGGGAAAGACAAATGAAAACGAAAACCGTTCGAAAATATCAATAAACACTGAAAGTCGTGAAGAAGCAGACAGGATATTCAAAGAACTTTCAGCTGGTGGAAATGTTGAATTTCCTATTGGTAAAAGTCCGTGGGGTTCATACTTTGGAATGTTTAGAGACAAATATGGAATTGAGTGGATGGTGGACTTTGACCCAATTTAAAAAATATCAAATAAGTATCGCTTTTTTAATTTTTTAATCTGGAATTTCTTAAAATATTACATAACACAATCCTGCAGACTGAGTGTAGTTTGTAGGCATTGGTGTTTTTATAAGTCTAATATTTTGATATGAAACAAAAAATGACTATAGTCTTGATGGGTTTAATCTATTTTTTGCTTGGAGTGAGTTGATACATAACAAAGAATGTATTAGGCAGTGGGATTGAGGGACTTTTTAGATTATTGGTCACTCAGAGCTAGTTTCTTCTGATGAGAGCTCTCGAAAGTTATACGTTATCCCTTTTCGTAATTATTTTTTCCATTTTAAATATTTAATTTTATTAAGCAGTGTATCTATTTAATGATCGCAAAATAAACTTGTTGCGATGTCATGTTCTCTTTTTATTCTTTTTTATGTTTCAGCAATGTTACCAGTGAAATTTCCGAGGTATTCTAAGCTATTTATCATTCACATGTCTGGCTAGTATTTCGAGTTGGGCTTCGCCTTCGGAATTCTGAATTTTCTCATCCACAGAGTGAGACAGGTATCTTTAAAATCCCTATCAAAACAATTCCGGCAGCAGTTCAGTTCGAAGGTCTTGTAAAAAATTATTCATCGTTGCCAATCTTTTTTCGCCCTCGATCTTAGCTGAGTCCGTGTTTAATTTCGCATGTAAATGCAATAGCTTTGTGTAGAAATGATCCAGGGTATTTGTTTGGTCATTAGGAGATCGCTCGTAGCAAAATGGATCCTGTGCAAAATATAAGGGTCTTTTTGATAGACCACTGAATGCGAAACAACGAAAAATTCCAACTGCTCCCATTGCATCCAATCTATCTGCATCTTGAACTATTTTTGCCTCGATTGTTTCTGCGGGGATTTTTGCAGAAAAACTGTGAGCAGAAATAGCATGATGAATAGGCAAGTGAAACTGTTGAGGGTAGCCCCACTCTTGCAATAAACACAGAGCTTTATCTGCGGAAATTTGTGAGGCTTGCGTTCGGCGTTCATCTGTTTTTGAAATGTAAACACAATCATGCAAATAAGCTGCGGGTGTAACAATATTTAA
>CAZMVK010000259.1:0-2857 GCA_964569545.1 uncultured Bdellovibrio sp. | reverse complement strand
CATTTTGGTGCGTTAGCTTTAGGTAATAGAAAAAAACTGCAGATAACTAGAACGATAAAGACATCTTTGATAAAAAGAAATGGCATGGGTGCCGTTGGTTTTAGATGGCCAACAAAACCCATTAAATAATAAAAGCGGCCACAGACGACCAGCATGGCTAGCAATTCAAGAGGACGCAAGAGTGGTATGCCAAATAATTTTAAATTTTTCTCTAAGAAAAATGACATTAAACCCTCTGAAAATGCTTCTACTTTTTGCTTTTAGAGTTTGCTCGCATTCGCTTGTTATGAGTAAACAAATGAGGACGAACTCTGATCGAAATCAAGGCTAGATGAAATACAACTATTAATCAACCCTCTGATTTTTCTCTTTTGTCAGTATTGGCTGAGCTCAGCGGATGGTGCTTTTCCATGGTGCGTGCTAATTGATGAATATCAAGATGAGTGTATTTTTCAGTAGCGCGAAGGCTTTCGTGTCCTAATAGCTCTTGTAATGTGCGTAAATTTGCTCCACTGGATAGCAGATGTGTTGCAAAGCTGTGACGGAGAGCATGAGGATGAATTGGGTGCATCAACTTAGCGCGCCGTCCGCGTTGTCTAATCCACTCGTAACCGACTCTAGGGCTCAGAGCTGCTGTGCCCCAAATATAAGCTAATGAATTGTTAACTTGAGAGTGTTTTTTAAATTCTAACAAATACAAACAAAGTGTTTTTGGCAATGCCACCAGTCGTTCTTTGTTGCCCTTGCCAAGAATTCTGATGACCTGTTGATCCAGTTGGCATTGGTTCCATTTTAGATTGCAAGCTTCGCTGATTCGCAAGCCTCCACCATAAAGCAGTAGAAATAAAATTTTCTCTGTCAGTAAATGCTGATGTTCTGGGCTGGTGTTTGAGCTGATGGCTTTTTCATCTGTTTGATAAGATTGCAATACAGCTAAAATGTCGTCGACCGATAAAAAATGAGGAATTTTTCTGGGGATTTTAGGGCAATGAATTTGGAGTGAGAGATCTTGGGTGATGAGTCTTTCGTCGAATAGATAACTCAAAAAGGATTTCAGCGTTGCCGCTTTGCGATTTCGAGTGGCGGCAGACAGATTTCCCCAGTGTCCTTGAGCTGCTCGGCTCAGTGAAACAAGCTCTTCCTCTGCAATATATTTGGTTTGAGCAGGGTTTGACATTTTTTCATGGTCCAGGTGCCGAAAAAAAGCCTGGGTCAGATCGAGGCTGTAGGCCTTCAAGGTGTGGAGCGAGGCACTTTTAATATTCTCCTGTGATTTTAGAAACTTAGTTACAAGATCCTGTAATTCAAGATTTTTGGCATGGGCAGCGTCTAGCATAGATAACCTTTAGCTTGGCTGAAAAACCGAAAACTTTTTTCAACGCTTTGCAAAATTTTTCTTGTAAACATTGCCTGCCCCCTATATATTGCGATGCATCAATGCTGCTGTGCATTGAAAAAACTCACTCCTAAAAGGTGGTACGTATGTCAAGTGATGCAAGTTCCCCAGTTTTACCGACTCCCCAAAATACTAAACAAGTAATGTGGCAAACTCCTACTCAGAAGATTGTCGAAGAAAAGAAGATTGTCTTCAAGTCCGATATTATGGTCCAGCTCATGAAAATGATCGATCGAGTGGCGCCATCTAATGCCAGCGTTTTGATTTTGGGCGAATCAGGTACTGGTAAAGAGCTTGTTGCTCATATCGTGCATGAACGTTCAAACCGTCGTAACAAGCCCTTTGTTGCTATCAACTGCGGCGCTCTTCGCGAGACTTTGCTTGAGAGTGAGTTGTTTGGTCATGAAAAAGGTTCTTTCACCGGCGCTTATCAACGCAAGGTTGGTTTGGCAGAAGTAGCTAACGGTGGAACATTATTCTTAGATGAAGTGGGCGAGTTAACACCGGCGATTCAAGCCAAACTTTTGCGTTTCATTCAAGAAGGTGAAATCTATCGTGTAGGTGGCAAAGAGCCGATTCGTGTAGACATCCGTTTAATCTGCGCAACCAATCGTGATATTGAAAAAGAAGTTCAAGTTGGACATTTCCGTGAAGATTTATATTATCGCATCAACACTATCGTAGCGACTGTTCCGCCTTTACGTCGTCGTAAAGAAGACATTCCGGCGTTGATTCAATATTTTTTGAATTCAAATGAACAGGCTTATTTAAATCGTGGTCGTCAAATGGATGCTGATGCGATTCAAATGATGACGACTTATGAGTGGCCAGGAAATATCCGTGAAATGCAAAACGTGTGTGAACGTATGCAGATCTTATCAGAAGGTCACACTATTATGATCAATGATATCCCAGATCATATTCGCAATCCACAAAGCCAAGACAGTTTGACCGAGTACGATCCAACAATCACTTTGGGTGAGCTTGAAAAAAGATATATCTTAAAAGCTCTTTCTCATTTTGATGGGAACAAAACTCAGGCTGCGCAGGCTTTAGGAATTACTATTAAAACACTTTATAATAAATTGCATGAGTACGGTGAGTTTGAAAAATTCGCTGTTCACCAGAAACCAATGAAGGTCTAAAATATTTTTGAACGTCAAAGTTCATCGAGAAGGGTTCATGTGTTAGGATTGCACATGAACCCTTTTTTGTTTTAGCACCACATCCGAGTTCCCATTTCTGAGCTCCCGGCCCGAGATGGCTTTTAGTATGAATTCACCTATATTTTCAGGTAATATTACCACTTTAGCAGTGATTTTCCATAAAATAACTGCTAAAGCAGTATAAATATAATTAAAAAGCAAAAAATCGCTGCTTTAGTGGTAAATTTAATATAAAATACCGCTATGTGCGCTGGGCAAAGCCACATCGAGCCAGTGTGAACAAAGTCATAACGAC
>CAZMVK010000258.1:0-2868 GCA_964569545.1 uncultured Bdellovibrio sp. | reverse complement strand
CTCAGCAAACTCAAACTACTCAATCCAAAAACACTCAAGTCTGGGTAGGCGCTCGAGTGACCTTGGCAGAGATGCGCCGACAAATCGAGAGTGCTGTCCCTGAATTCGCAAAATTTCTGGATGTCTTTGCCTCGCCACAAATTAAAAATGCAGCGACCTTGGTTGGAAATATCGCCAATGCCTCGCCGATTGCAGACACTCCCGCGTTTTTATTGATTGCTAATGCCGTGGTTATTGTCTCTGGCAAAGATGGGGATCGTGAAATACCATTAGATAAATTCTATTTGGGATATCGTCAGACTGCGATGAAAACCAATGAAATGATCGTGGCGATTCGCTTTGATATTCCGCAAAAAAATGAAATCATCAAATTACGAAAAAGTTCACAACGCAAAGATTTGGATATTTCTTGTGTCAATGTGGGCTTTCGTTTATCGATGACTGAAAACAAGATAGCCGATTTTAAAATTTCAATGGGTGGGGTGGCGGCAACACCATTACGTTTGTCAAAAACAGAAAACGCTTTGCGTGGAAAAATCTGGAACGAAAAATTATTGCCAGAACTGATTTCTCAAGTTCAGTCTGAAATCAATCCTATCTCGGATTTGCGAGGCAGTTCCAGTTTTCGACGTTTGCTTGTCGAAAATTTATTAACACAATTTCACCAAGAGGTTTTACGCGGAGTTTGCCCATGAAACATCACGATTCAGCCATCACTCATGTTCAAGGCAGCAGCGAATTTGTTGATGACAGACCCATGTTGGCAGGTGAGCTGCATGTCGCAGTCGTTTACAGTCCTCATGCTCACGCCGAAATTTTGTCAATTGATGTGTCAGAGGCTTTACAAGTCGAAGGTGTTGCCACAGTTTTAACAGCTAAAGATTTACATCACAATTTATGGGGAACCATTTTCCAAGATCAGCCCTTGTTGGCAGATCAAAAAGTTTGTTATGTTGGCGAACCTATTGCTTTGATCGCAGCCGAAAATAAAGACAGTTTGCGCATTGCTAAAAAGAAAATTCAAATTCAATACAAAGTTTTGCCAGCAATCTCTACGATCACACAAGCAGTGCAAGAAAAAAGTTTTATTGGCTTTGAACGCAAAATTGAACGTGGTCAAGTGGATCAGGCTTTCGAAAAAGTAGATTTCACGATCAAAGATAAAATTGTTATTCAAGGTGCGGATCACTTTTATTTAGAAAGCCAAGCTTGTATTGCTTATCCAAAAGAGCAAGGTCAGATTGAAATTCATTCTTCGTCACAGCACCCAACAGAAGTTCAGCACGTAGTCTGTCATGGTCTAGGACTGCAGGCAAAAGACGTGGTGGTTGTTGTTAAACGTATGGGTGGCGGATTTGGTGGTAAAGAATCTCAAGCTGCGCCGATTGCGGCTTTTGCTGCCTTGGTTGCACAAAAAACAAATAGGCCAGCGCGTTTAATTTTAAGTAAAGACGATGATATGATCATGACAGGCAAACGCAACCCGTTTGAAAATTCATATCAAGTTGGCTTTAATAAAAATGGTGAAATCAAAGTTTTGGATGTGATGCTTTATTCAAATGGCGGAGCTTATGCTGATTTGTCGACTTCGATTATGGAAAGAGCGATGCTTCATATCGATAACGCCTATTACATTGAAAATTTAAGAGTGCGAGGTCACGTCTGTCGATTGCACCAGCACCCTCACACGGCGTTCAGAGGTTTTGGTGGTCCAATAGTTGTGGCGACAATAGAAAAAATAATCGAACAGATTTCATTTTATTTAAAATCACAAGGGATTGATTTAGATCCATTAGAAATTCGAAAAATAAATTGTTATGATTCGAAAAATGGCCGAGATATCACTCCTTACGGTCAAAAAGTTGAAAACAATTGTTTGCCTCAGTTGTTAAATGATTTGGCGATCAGTTCTAAATATTTTGAACGAAGAAAAGAAATTGAAAAAAACAATCAAGAGATTCTCAGTGGCTGGAAAAATAAACCTTATCAGGCTGATTGTTGTCTGCGTGGTTTGTCTTTAACTCCTGTTAAATTTGGTATTTCATTTACCACCAGATTTTTAAATCAAGGCAACGCCTTGGTGATTGTAAATCGCGATGGCAGCGTGCAAATTTCCACAGGCGCAACAGAAATGGGTCAAGGCGTGAACGCGCGCATTGCCACCATGGTCGCTGAAGAACTTGGTTTGCCGATGTCTTCAATGCGGGTGATGCCGACCTCGACAGAAAAAAATGCCAACACCTCGCCAACTGCGGCATCAAGCGGGACTGATTTAAATGGAGCGGCGGCATTGATTGCAGCACGAAAAATCAAAGCTCGTCTCAGTCAGGTTGCCAAAGTATTATTTGATTTACCGGAAGATCGTTGGGCACGTGTGACAGCCGGGTTAGGGACTGAGGCAGAGATTATTATAGATCCGGAAATATATAAACAATTGCAGTACGGAGATGATGGTAATGCATATGTCAATGCTGGTGGTGTAGAGGATTCGACAGCTGGCAAAAATAAATATGCAGAGTTTTTGGGAGTCAGTTTTAAAGATGGTTATATTTATTTAAATGACAATTCGCCACAGAATCAAAATTCAGACACGAATATGAATTCAAACACGAATAATATAAATCCAGGCCTCTCAAACAAAAAAAATAATCGACGTTTAAAATTTTCTGACGTGACCAATGAGGCTTATTTAAATCGTGTGTCGTTGTCTGATTATGCTCACTATCGCATTCCTAATTTGTATTTTAATAAACTGACTGGCGTTGGTCAGGCCTTTATGTATTTCACGCAAGGGGCCGCTGTGTCTGAGGTCTCTGTGAATATTCATACAGGAGAGCTTAAGGTGCAAGATGTGCAGATCTTAATGGA
>CAZMVK010000257.1:0-2907 GCA_964569545.1 uncultured Bdellovibrio sp. | reverse complement strand
GCCGCGCCCCACGTGGCTCAGGATTTCATTAGGAACCGCTGAGGTTAAGAATGACTGTCTGGGGCCGGCAATAGGTTTTCTCGTTTTGAGTCGCTTCGGCAACATTTATTTCTGGGCAATTCGAATTCATGTTGCCAAAATGAATCGATTTGATACGTTATGTTTGGTTCATGAGGTTTCTTTCTGTATTCGTTCATTATAAGCATTATTTAATTTATGGAAGTAGGCCAGTTTCGTTTGAAGTTCTGCTTGAAGCTCAAAGGGATTTAATGTTGCTTTAATCTTTCAAGGAATAGCCGACTCTTTGCCGCTGTAGACCCAGTACTATAAAGACACCTTATTTATTCTTTGAGTATTTATTTTTATTCAGCATGTGTTAGTTTTGATTTTTGGTAGAAACTGAAGACCCTCAACCGTTCATAACTTGATCCATTAAAAGAGGACTGGCCCCTAAAAAAATTATTTAAAATCCGAATTTTTAATCGTCAAGAATAAGACGTCAAGTTCTCCGCCCTGACTGGTCAGGAATTGGATCAATTAAAAAAAATGATGGCCGAGAGCATTCAAGAAATGCAGCAAGATGTTGAATTGTATTTTACCAAAAGAGAAGAATACAAAATCTACGACCTCTCCCGCGAAACAAAAATTCTACGCAAAGAACCCGGCAGCGAAGGCACCGTGTGCTACGCACAATTGACGCCGACACTGCTCAATCGTTGGAAAGATTATTTAATTAAATAGGGAAAAATGGCTCACCGAACAGACTACGAAGCTGTCGCCTTCAAGAGTTTAATTTTCTTGTGTTTCTGCTGAGCTTTCCAAAGGTCGTGATTAGCTTGTAGATTTAGCCAGAACTGCGGCGAAGACCCGAACGCGTCGGCAAAACACAAAGCAGCCTCTTCAGAAACTCCACGCTTTCCATTCACAATTTCATTTACTTTTGCATAGGTCCAATTTAAATGTTTGGCAAAGTCTTGCTGTGTCCTGCTCATAGGCTCAAGAAAGTCTTTTAAAAGAATTTCCCCAGGATGGCTTGGTTGTCTATTTTTAGGCAACATAATTTAAACTCCTTACTCAATGATAGTCTTCAATTTTGACAGCAAAAACTTCGCCCTTTACCCACTTAAAAACAATTCGATACTGGTCGTTAATTCTAATACTGTGAAATCCTACCAAAGCGCCGCTCAAAGCCTTAAGCCTATTTCCCGGGGGAACCTTCAGGTCCGTCAAATCAACTGCTGCGTTTAACTGATCTAATTTTCTAACTGCGGCATCCCAAAGCGACCGAGGCAACAGTCTTGCTGCCCGCGTATTGTCACCGTTAAATACATCTTCAGCTGTCGAATTTTCAAATGTATGAATCACGTATATCATTATATCGAGTTGCGATATAATGTCAAGCTCCGTTTGGAGCAAAAACCATTCCTAAGAAAATTATTTAAAATCCGAATTTTTAATCGTTAAGAATAAGGCGTCTGGTTCTCCGCCCTTGCATTGATTGGCATAAACCAAAAGATCATCATTCATACTCACCGGAGCGACGACCTTGATCGACTGAGCATCTCGCCCATAATTATAATCAGCTTTGCGAACCTCACCAGAGCTAAATGTCAAAGTGCCAGTGCCATTGGTGTAATCAGCATGCATCGTCCAATCTAAAGAGTAATTATAACCCACACCGGTCAAACTGACCGAACGTTTGATCACGACACTGAATCCCCCGCCCGAGCAGCCACCATTGACGCCAATCCAACCAGAAGAATATGTCTGAACGTACGGCGCCACACAAGCTTTCATATTACGATCCCAAACTTGACCTGGCTCACAAACAACAGCAACACAAGCGTTGTCTTTAACTCTAAATAAATCATCACAGTCATTCACAACACAAGCTCCGTAATTTGCACCCGTCCATAACTGAGCGCCTCGCCCATGATCGACATAACATATTTTAGCATCGGCAACACAAGTCACACCATCGTCAGAGTGTTGACCAGCATCACAAATTTTCACACAAGATTTTGCATCATTGGCAACGCGATAACCTGCTCCGCAATTTGTAACACCACAAGCGGAATAACTTTCGCCATTCCATATCGACTGTCCACTGCCAAAAGTAACACTGCAAAGTTTAGTATTGGGTTTACACTGATCGTACTCAAAATGTTCACCCGCTTTGCAGGCAAGATAACAGGAATTATCATGCGGCTCAAAACCAGGAGCACACGAAATCACCGAACAACTGGTAAAATTAATTCCATTCCATACTTGCAATCCGACTCCGTTTTTAATTGGACATTCTCTCGAATTGTAAACACATCTATTATTTTCCAAATGATATTCATTGTTACAAACTGGGTTTACACATTCACCGTATTTGGCACCATCCCAAATTTTTGAACCAATTCCATTTTCTAAATTACAAGCTTGTGCGTTTGAAACGCAGCTCCCACCATCCATATGATAACCATCAAAACAAGAACGCGGGATGCAAGATGTCCCCCAGGCAGAACCATTCCAAACATACACACCAGAACCATTCACCGCTACGCAGGATTTCTCGTTCGAAATACAAGCCTTGAGCGCACTGTCATAATGTGTGTTCGACTCACAAACCAATTCTAAACATTCACCATAAGCAGAACCATTCCAATATTTTTGTCCCATAGAGTTGTCTGCACGCACACAGCTCTTGGTATTTGAAACACAAACATTACCTTCAACATGGAAACCAACCTGACAAGCGACACCAATGCTCACTTGCTGAGTATCACTGCCCAATTTATTGCTTGCTATGATTTGATAATCACCGGCATCTGAGAAATGAATGGCAGGAAATCGTAATGTCGCTTTCATTTCTAAAACAACATCATCTCCCTTTTTCTGTATTTTTACTGTCGGCTGCGG
>CAZMVK010000256.1:0-2916 GCA_964569545.1 uncultured Bdellovibrio sp. | reverse complement strand
TATTTCCTTTCCATTCACAGCACATGCCCAAGCTGTTTCTAACTCATTTTTACGTTCTTTGCACCATTCTTGAATTAATAAATGAGCTCTATTACCTAAATTACCATCTAAAAGTTCGCCATCCAAACCAAAAACGGCCTCTTTTCCCTGGTATCGAACATGAAAATGAGGTCGCTTATGCTTCTGAACATCAAACCAATACATAACTACGATAAGACCAAAAAACTCTGATATTCGAGGCATTTTATATCTCCGCTATGTTTCTTAAGCTTCACAAAAAATCTTTAATACTTTAAAATTGTTGTCGAAATTTTTCCTTTAAAACATTTTTATAAATTTCAGTTCCATACTCTACCAGGCCATTACCAGCATGTAATTTTTCATGTTCTTGCTTTGAAGTTGAACTGTACCAATTCTCAAACCTGGATTCAAACTCTTGATTGGCTGAGTGCTCTTTAGATTTTACTATTAACGCCATCTCAGCCTTTGCTTTTTCTATTTGCTGAGCAAACTCTAGCTCTATCTGCCGCTCTTCTTCTGTCATGCAGGCCAAAATGGCAGAATCCCCTTCTACTGCCAATTCTTTGAGCTTTTCGCAGAACATAGCTAATGGGTTTTGAATACGACTCTGTTGAGCAAGCCATGACTTAAACTTGTTTAAGAACTCTTGTACAGTCTCCGGGCTTAGTCTTTCTTGTACCAAGTCCCTGATACTTGAGTTGACCTGCATCGGCCCAATTGGATGAACCGCGGTAAAATTTAAATCTTTGAACCAAGTTGGTTTTTCAAACTTAGGTTCCAGTGAGTTAGTTAGATTATTATTTATATTACTAACTAACTTACTAGGAGCACTTGTTGTAAGTTCTGACGTAGGTATGGACGTAGGTTTGTTGTAAGTTTGTTGTAAGTTGTGTTGTACATTTGTTGTAAGTTTCGATGAAAATTGAACCATTTGATTGTAAATATCTTGTGGTATTTCATAGGAAGTCCAACCACCTCTTCCGGCCTTGAATTCGGCCCTAAAAATATAGCCGTCTTTTGCTAATCTATAGATTACTGTTTGCATTGTTCTAGTTGCTGGACCTGAAGCCAGTGAAGTGATTGCTTCAATACTTAGTGGGCCAGTTTGGCGTGAACCATTAGTAATACACTTCTTAAAAAGTATTTCTAAAACAGTTAAGCCATGCCCCGACAATCTATTAACACCACTGGCAAAAAGTTTTGTTGTAGGTTTGTTAGAAGTTTGTTGTAAGTTGTGTTGTACAACTGTTGTAGGTTTCTGTTGTACAACTGTTGTAGGTTGTGACGTAGGTTTGTTGTAAGTTTCATCTATACTGTTGTAAGTTTGTTGTAAGTTTGAAGCAGGTTTGTTGTAAGTTTGTTGTACAACTGTTGTAGGTTCAGTTGTAAGTTTGTTGTAAGTAGTATTTTCATCATTTAAACGGGCATTTTCAACTTTACCCATATCAGAGACAGCAGTAGAAAGAACGTCTGACAGAGTGGCAATTTGTTCGTTTAAAGTGGCATTGGGAGTTGAAGTCATGACTTTCAACGCCACGTCAGATGTGTTTTCAGTTTTAACTGAATCACTCTGAACAAGACCTTCTTGCCATGGTCTTGATGGCCCAGACCTTTTTATTTTTTTCTGCAGACCATGTTTCTCAATTTTGGCCTGAGATTTTTTTAAGATATCATCAATGTTTGCCATCGTAGCTTCCTACACAGTTGCGTCTTTTTTAGCCTTACGTTCAAATACTTTATCTAAACCCATTATCTCTTTTGTCAGGCTATCGTAATCGTCTTTGGCATTTGATTTTTTATAACTAAAGAGATCTTCTTTTTTTGTTATCGCATTTTTCAAATCAGAGGCCGTTCGAATCATTGTAGTAAACATCTTGTCTCTGTGAGCCTCTGCGATATCTGTTAGGTATTTTAGCGAGGTATATTCACGAGCATCAAATCTAGTAAAAACAATTTTTTTATCAATTTTTAAATTAAAGTCCGATTCAATTTGTGAAATCTCATTGATTGTTTGTTCTAGGCCCATTTGTGAAAATTTATCTGGCGCTACAGGCATAATAACTAAATCAGATGCTGCAACCATTGCCGTATTGGTTAGATTCAAAGCAGGGGCGCAGTCGATCAATACGAAATCATAGTTATTAAGTAAAGGGTCCAAATGTTTTTTTAGAGCAAGACTGGTGTTTTTAAAATGTTCTCTGATTTTGCCATCTAGAGTAGAGTTCGCGGGACTGGATGGGATTAAATGCAGATTTGGAGATATTTTTAATACGACATCATCAATTGAACATTGCCCTGTAATCACATCTAAGAGAACTGGGGTTTCTTCATCAATTGAAAAGCCGTACTGATCAAGGCTAAATGCAGATGTTGCATTTCCTTGTGAGTCAGCATCAATAACAAGAACTCTAGCTCCGTATGAAGATAATCTCTGTGCAACAAAAACAGATGTCGTTGTTTTTCCAACTCCGCCTTTGCACATCATCATTGCTATAACTTTTGCTTGAGTCGGGTATTGATATCCTCTTGATTCTAAAATTTTTCGAACGTCATTTGCTTGAACGTTTTTAGCTTGGCCTCTAGTCGTTTGTTCAGTTTCTACAAAGTTTACTCCGATTTTTTTAAACAAATCAGAAAGCGTAGCAGGAGCGACTCCGAGGGTTTGTCTTAGATCAGATGATTTTATTGAAAAAGAATCTCTTAGCGTTTCCATGAATTTCTCCCGTTTGTCCGAATAGCTTCCAGTGAAAGCGTTGAAAAGCATTCGGTTTCTTAATTTCATCAACCTGTGAATTGATTGGCAATCAATTTCTTCGTCTGGTCCAGTTATGTCTGAAGCTGTCATTTGATACATAATATTTGTTTTCTCATGTAAATTACCAAACGCTTTCTTGA
>CAZMVK010000255.1:0-2984 GCA_964569545.1 uncultured Bdellovibrio sp. | reverse complement strand
TACCATAATAGGGGGCCCAGCGTTTATCAAAGTCTCCTCTGCGTCATAGAGAGCCTTTTTTTCATATATGATTCATGTTGATACTGTTTATTTTTAATATTGCCAATGTTTAGATAATGACCATAACTGTGGCCATTGGATAGCAGAGGTTGACAGAGTTCATGTGAGAAGGGAAAAAATGTCAGGGCAAAAATTTAATTCAACTGATAATTCATTGGGTTTATCAAATCAGCTTTTGCAGGCTTTGGGTGAAATGGGTTACTCGCAAATGACTCCGATTCAGGCTGCATGCATTCCTGTTTTACTGTCTGGTCAGGACTTGATCGGTCAATCGAAAACGGGCAGTGGCAAAACAGCTGCGTTCGTTATTCCCATTTTGCAAAAAATAAATATTTCTATAAAACAACCTCAAGCATTAATTCTGTGCCCGACCAGAGAGCTTTGCGATCAGGTCTTGCGCGAGTGCCAAAAGTTTTCAAAATATTATGCAAATCTTAAAATTGTTTCTTTGGTCGGAGGCCAGCCTTATCCACCACAAAACGAAGCGCTGATTAAGGGTGTTCATTTAATCATTGGAACTCCGGGCAGAACGCTTGAGCACCTGACTTTTGGGCAAGTAAATTTAAGTCAGTTAAAAACCTTTGTGCTTGATGAGGCCGATCGGCTTCTTGACGATGGGTTTGCAGATGAGATGAATGCAATTATTGATTTACTGCCGAAAAAAAGACAAACCGTATTTTTCTCTGCTACTTTTTCTGCAAGCATCGAAACACTCAGTCAGCAGCATCAGGTGCAGGCGAAAAAAATTTCTATTAACGAGAGCGCACCAGATTCCGTAATGATTCAACAATATCTTTACGCTGCAGAGAAACCACAAAAGATTGAAACTCTGATGCAAATCCTGCAACAGCACCCTGCAAAGTGTGCTTTGATTTTTTGTCGTACGAAGGCCTCTGTGGATGTCATTGGTAAAATACTAAATGAGGGGCTTAGGGAAAAGGGGTCGACTGCGGCAGAGAAGTCGCTTGGTGATGTACCAGGCAATTTGTTTGATAAATCTAATCCTAATAAAAAAATTCACTGTAGAACATTGCACGCAGATTTAACTCAAGCTGAAAGGGATTTATCGACTCGCTTATTTCGTAATGGCAGTTTGCAAATTCTGGTAGCGACAGATCTTGCAGCGCGTGGGCTTGATGTTGAACATCTTGAGCTGGTTATAAATTTTGATTTACCATCAAACCCTGATATTTATATTCACCGCATTGGTCGCACCGGTCGTGCCGGCCGTCGGGGTGTTGCTGTGTCCATTGCCACAGAATATGAGGCTGAATTAGTAAAACAAATTGAATCCGCCACTGGGATTGAGATGATTCGCTATTAATGAAAAAAAATAAAAAAATCAGACTATACATCTTTTTTGACAGGTACTAATACTAAAAACGGGGTGAAGTTCACTCCTGCCTAGATCGGTTCCGCTGCGGAAGTGGTCGCTCATGCTCGCTGTAATTCAAGAATAAAATAGAAAATACATTCCGGCATCTATGGTTTCTTGTAAGATCGATTGGAACTGAATAGAGCAGAATGCATAATAGGTTATTAAACGGATTATAGACTGATTAAGAATAGATTCCAGAACAGATTAAAGAAAAAACTTAAAACTCAGTGCATAAATATTTTCACAGTATTTTATCAGTGCAATTTTGTTAAAACTGCTTTAAAAAAAATTATGAAAAAACAATTAGAAAATCGTGATGATGTGATTGTGATGGTTGATGATTTTTATGCCAAAGTTCGTCAGGACCCATCTATTGGTCCGATCTTTACTGACGTAGCCAAGGTTGATTGGGAGCACCACCTACCAAAGCTGTATAATTTCTGGTGTGATCTGTTGTTCGGCGAGCAAAATTACCGTGGCAGGCCTTTCCCGCCTCATATACCTCTTAATCTTGAGCAACAGCATTTTGAACGTTGGCTTTATTTGTTTATCGAAACCGTAGACGCTCATTTTGTCGGTTTGAAAGCCGAAGAGGTCAAACAGCGAGCACTAAGAATCTCACAGAATTTTATGGTCAATCTGCAGTATATTAAAAATCCGCTGGGGAAATAATAGGGCGACTCTTATTTTTTAGCTTTTACTTTTTTGTTTTCTATCTTTTTCAAAAACGCCGGTAATTTTTCATTCAATTTGTTTTGCGATAAAATCATCACTTCGGTGCCAATTGTCGGACCTAGATCGATCATTTTTTTACCAACGGACGTGTGATTAAATGCAGCCAGCTCTAACAATTCTGTCTCTGAAAATTTGTCGGCATAAATGGCGCGAATGTCTTTTTCTAAAGCTTTAAATGAAACGTTTTCGCGTAAAAATTCAGAGTATTCATTTGATAATTCATTACTTAATAAGTTTTGTTGAACCATTGCCTCGGTCATTTTTCGATAAGACTCGTCAAGACTTTGATCTAAATGTGAAGACTCAATAAACATATCCATCGCTCGAGAATTAGGATTGGATGATGCAAAAGCAAAATTAGAAATTAATAAAACCAGGGTTAAAAAAGTAGTTCGTAACATGTGGCCTCCGTAAAATATATCATGATTGATTGAGGGGGTTTTTCGGCACACCTCAATCACTGTAATAACTGTGAGGCATTTTAAGGTTGCTAGGCAGAGACTTCAATGTCGGAAATACGAATTGAAATACTTAGTCAGGTGACTGTCAAAAACTTTAACAGTCACTTACCTTTTTCGGTGCGAATCGCACTAGCAGCTTTGTCGCTGACCTCATGTCTCCGCTGTGACGAAGGTGTTGTATTGAATCTTTCCGATTAAGTTTTTTCTTTGCAGAAATATTCTCAGGGAAACAGTGTCGACGAACACCCTTGAGCATGGTTATGAAATAATACACACCAAGGTAAATTCCAGATTGAAATCGATTTGTTTTATAATTCCGCTAGAGCTGACAAAACTTCAGCGGAATTTGT
>CAZMVK010000254.1:0-3008 GCA_964569545.1 uncultured Bdellovibrio sp. | reverse complement strand
CGACGAAGCTTTAAAAAAAGCAGCCAAGGTTTCTCAGCCCTAGGTCTTCAAAAAATCGGTCCTCGGATTAGTATAGCTATGAGGCGATCGCGGAGACAAGATCAACTTGGAAATATTATTGTAGCTAAGCCTGTTCATATGGAAAATGAAATTTGGCTTTTAGCAGATCTGATGTCGTCACAAAAAAAATCACATAGCTTGTTTGTATTTTTAAAAGCAGTGGATGAACTTAAAAAAGGGGCCTCGCTGTTTACCAGAGCATTTCATGAGAACTTTCCCGAGCTTTCGTTGATCTTGCAATCTGTTGGTGAAACACGTTTGCGCCAAAAGATGACAGAGCTTATTCGCAGTGTGGAAAATGGCGGTCTTTTGTTGTACCCAGGTCATGCCTTTTATCCCACGGGATTTTATCAATTAGAAGACCTGCCATATCTTTTGCGAGTGCGGGGTTCGCCGGTTTGGCTCTCGCAAAGAGGTATTGCTGTGGTTGGAAGTCGTGAGCCCAGCGTCAGTTCTCGTCAATGGATCGAAGAGCAAATGTCTTTATTTTTACGTACGCAATCTGTTTACACAGTCAGCGGCGGGGCTCGCGGTGTGGATCAAGCCATTCATGATTTGAGTCTTCGTTTGCAAGTGCCGACGGTGGTGGTCCTGCCCAGTGGTTTGGGCCATGTTTATCCCAGCTCCTTGTTCCCATGGCTTGATATGATTGTTGAGCAGGGCGGGGCCATTATCAGCGAATACGACGACAGCGTGAGTATGAAGAAACATTTGTTTCATCAGCGAAATCGTTTGATCCCAGCTTTGTCGCTGGTCACCTTGGTGATTGATGCCAAAATCAAAAGTGGCACGGTGATGACTGCACATCAAGCGATGAATCAGGGGCGACCTTTGTGGGTTTTGCCTTCGCATCCTTTGGATTTGCATGCGCAAGGTGGTCTACAATTATTGTTTGATGGAGCTCAGATGATTCGCGATGCCCAGGATTTGAACCTTTTGTATGAAACAGAATTTCAGTATACCTTGCCAAAAGAATTGAACCACTCCCTATTTAGTTAGCTTTTGCAATTGTATCACTAGGGATAGTGAGCGTGTTTTGTTTGTTAAGACTGCCTTTAAAAAAGTGAAAAAAAATGAAAAAACACTTTGAATTTTTTTTTCTTTTCTCTGACACTAGTCTTAAGGGAGGGGCGATGTGGTCAAGGATGACCCCGGTAGTAAGGACGCTACTGCATCGCTCTATTTATCACCGGTTATCACTGGCTCTTATCAGCCCCTTAATCAGATCCTTAATCCCAGTTACTTTTCAAACTCCAAGCAGCCAAAACAGCAAAGATCACATTCGGTATCCAGACTGCAATATACGGTGGAACTTGTCCGCTGCGAGCAAGACCTTCGCAAGTGATATACAAAATCCAATAAGTGACTACCACGCCAAGACATAAGACCAACCCGCCGTTTTTTTGATTGCGACGATTGGTATTGGTGCCCAGACCGACGCCTAACAAGCCAAAAACAATACAAACTAAAGACACGGCCCAACGTTTATGGAATTCGGTCTGCAGCGTGCGTTGTGTTTCGGGAGTCAGCTTTGGGTTGCCGAGATTTTGTTTGATTTCATCAATCGTCAATGAGGGCGCTGATTTTTCGCGGGTTTCAATTTTAACTGAATCCACCATTTTTATATCATAAGTTTCAAATTTGATTTTACTGTGGGCTTCGCCTTTACGGTGAATAGCTCCGTCAAACAAGCGGATCAAAACTTGATTGGGCTGATCTGGCTCTTGCACGATCAGGCCGCGTTTGGCAATCACGGTGACTGGCAGCTCGCCCTGATTCTCATCAAAGATAAAAACATCTTTCAGTTCGCCGGTTTTTGAATTTACTCGGTTGGCGTACACGACTTTATCAAAAAAACCTTCAGAGAAAGTTCCCTCGCGAATGGCAACGCTGGCTTTGGTTTGACCGATTTTGCTGATTAAAACTTCGAATTGTCGATTGCCCCAGGGGCCAAGATGAAAAGAGGTTTGAGCTGATATCAAAGCAACCACACAAGACAGAAAAAAAGCTGGAAAGGTTAGCGACCACATGCTGAGAC
This sequence comes from uncultured Bdellovibrio sp., assembly GCA_964569545.1. Lineage (GTDB taxonomy): Bacteria > Bdellovibrionota > Bdellovibrionia > Bdellovibrionales > Bdellovibrionaceae > CAZMVK01. The sequence continues at coordinate 910 of CAZMVK010000254.1, read as the reverse complement.
CCGAGGCCTTTAGAGCCACGATTTCAGAATCCTGGCTTAAACGGGCATAGGTCGTGATCACGGCAAATAACAAACTCATAGGCAGCAGTGCTGGTAAAAATGAAATAGATAAATACAAAACGATATTACCGATGACCTCGACGCCTACGCCGTGAACCAAGACAAATTCGGTGTAACGAAGAACCTGTGCCATTAACAAAATAAAAATGAAAACGACAACGCCCAGGATGAGTGAGGGCATCATTTCAAAAAAAAGATATTCTGAAGTTTTTCGCTGAAAGATCATTTACTTGCAGCATAGTCTAAGATTCCTGATTTGCACAAGCATAGCTGCAGCACTGGTCTTTTGACTGAACATTCGTTTTTGCTGCTGATGGCGGTGTGGATTGCTGCTATGATTTCACTATCATGGTGAAAGTTCTTTTGGTTTATGAAGATTTTAATTTGTTAACTCTGACAGAGAGCTGTTTGAAAAAGGTCGGCTTTGATGTGCAAGGTGTTTCTAACGAAGTTTTGATTCAAGATCAGATCTTGTCGTTCAATCCCAATGTTATTGTAGCCAGCGGGCAGCGTCAGCGAGTGTCGATTGTTTCTGTTGGACAAAAATTAAAACACGATAAACATTTTCGTGGTCAATTGTTGTTGATTGCTCCGACGGGGATGAAGCCTACAGCGCAAGAGTTGTTGTTGATGAAATTTGATGCGGTGATGGAACATCCCGTGTCGCCCGAAAAATTGATTGCGTGTCTGTGTCGTCTGTCGTCTATAGACAGTCAGCCCTTGTTGAATAAGTTTGCAAAAGCTCGCATGTCAGATCCAGATCTTGAGCTGAAAATACGGAATCTAATGGGGAGCTCGTCGAATCTGCATGTGGATTCTTTTTCTGACCCCGTGCGTGCTCAAAAATACA
>CAZMVK010000253.1:0-3032 GCA_964569545.1 uncultured Bdellovibrio sp. | reverse complement strand
TCGTCATGACTTTGCTCACACTGGCTCGCTGTGGCTTTGCCCAGCGCACATAGATTTGTTATATTTGAATTGATGTTTTTTGGCCATTTTTAAATGAGATCTTTCGATGCTTTCAAGCGCAGCGCTTGAAGATAAATATTTTTTTGATTTTTCAATCGCTTCAATTAAGGTCATCATTTTTCTGAACCATATTCATGCTCTACTTTGCATATTCGAACGGAAAAACTTTCGTACCATTTTTGACGGCCAAGTTCTTGTGCATTCAAGTGTTCATCATCATTTTTCCATGCCTTAATATTTTCCAATGAATCCCAATAAGAAATAGTAATTCCAACTCCATCAGAGCCGCGTGCGCTGTCGACTCCCAGAAAACCTTTTTGAGTTTTAGCCTTTGCCACCATTTTTTGTGACATTTCTGAATATTCATTATTATCAATCTCAGTTCTTAATGAGGTGAAAATGACAGCATAATAACTCAAAGTATAACTCCTATTTATTTTTTTTCTGAACAATTAAAAGATCATCGAATACTGTTTCAGAAGAAGATTTAAATTCTCCATAAACCTGCTCTCTTGCTTTTAGAAGTTCATTGACTATGTCTAAGCCCGTTGGTGATTTAATAAACGCTCTTCAGGGCTGAGTGATAAATTATAATCAATCAGGCTGATATCGACCGTATTGTATTCTTGGTTGTTTTGATTTTGTTTTTCAATTTCTATATGTTTCAGTCTATATTTTGCCGTCCATCGATTCAAAATAGTTCCGAGAATAATCCCTGGCGCAAGCCAAAGTACTGGTGATTCCGCAATGGAACCTGGCCATATTCTAGGGACTGCCGTGACGAGAAATGCTGTGATAGTGGCAATACAGGACACAAACATGCCTTCCATGTGCGCGTACCACCAGTGCATTTTTTCGTTTGGTATTTTCAACCAATATTGAAGCTGTGATTTGAAAGTGAAATGTCCCAGAATAGGAAATGCGATTAATAGAATATTTTGGGACTTAATCCCGATAATTTGAGTCATTAAGCCTATAAGGATTGTTGCGATTGGTGGTCCTAAATGAATAAACGAGCGACTAAAGGTTTTTCTCTGCTTGGCTTTCAGAGATGTTAAGCCATAAGAAATAGCTGCAAGTGTAAATATAGAAATATAAAATAAAAAGATCGAAAAGTTCTCTGATGAAATTGTTTCCGTTGGATCAAAGAATATACGCCAAGGAGTAATGATGAATGCAGAGAGTCCTACGAAGATCATCGCTCCCGTATAGATCCATCCTGTTTGGACATGGAGCTTGCCACCCTTTTTTGAAATCAGAGGAATTATCAAAACAAGCAGAGCCAGTGCGCCTGCGATTGCATGAGCAAGAAACAGCCAGCGTATTGGATTTTCTAAAGTCAAAAAAGTCATTCAGCTCGTTTCATCTAGGAAGCCTTTTCATTTTCCCAGCCAGGAAATACAATGACCGCTGGATGAATGCGTAGCGCTTTCGCCAAAACTTTAGCCCGCTCTACGCCAATGTTTATTCTTCCAGATTCCATGCCAGAAATTGTGGACTGTGGCAGTCCGCTGAGTTTTGCCAGTTCATTTTGAGAGAGCTCTTGGAGTTCTCTTATGATTCGCAGCGATTGGCCAGGACTCACCGAGACAAGAGTCTTCGCTAGAGAAAATGAGCCAGTCTTTAAAATTTCTTTAACCTTTTTTCCGGTAGTCATGCGGAGTGACCTCCATCACTAAAATTTTTATCTCATTCGCAACAACGTAATAAATGACTCGCCATTGATCATTCAATCTGCTGGCTCTTGATCCTTGCCATTCGCCTTTGAGTGCGTGATCTCGAAAGCCTTTGATTTCATGCAGCCCTTTAGGGCCTTGTAGCTGAGCGATGTCTTTCCATTTTTCGAACTTTTCCTGAATTTCCTTCGGGGACTTGCTGAGAGCTTTGGTTGCGTTCTTTTCCAGAAATACTATCCACATGCTAAATATGTACTATATCTTATATGGTATGTCTACAGATAAAGTAAATCCACATTAAAACTAACCAATCACACTAAATCTGTGAAAAAACTCCCGCTCAAGAAAAAACAGCACAGAAGGAAGTGGCGAAAAAGCAATTTCCCTTCCTTCTGTCGAGTGAACGATAAGAGAAGAAGTAACTGTTGCATCTGGCGAAGCTTTCGAAAAGACGAGCGAGTAGAATAGATTATTTCGAAAAATGGCCTCACGTGTTGCAGCACAAGCTGTTTAATTTTTTGAATACACTTTCAGCCATAGCCGTAATCTTCTCGCAGTTTTCTTGAGTTAGAGGTTCTAGTGGCTCATTCTCTTCCTGGTAGCGATAAGCAACCGCATATTTTGTTAAAATCTTGGTTGGGTGTAAGTGCTCGGCTAATTTTTCATCAACCTTCGCTACAAGATTTACCAATATCTCTATGTCGTGAGTTTTGGAAAATCGAATTTTATGAAATGCTAAATATCCCTTGATTGCTTTTTCTGTTGATTGCTGAGCATGAAAAACAAGTGGCCCCCAAAAAGTTTCAGATTTTTGAGCGAGCAATAAATTTGCAGTTTGTAAGTCCTGAGCGGACTTTCGGAACCACATTTTGATCATGCGTCCCTGATCAGCCAAGTGGAACCTCGACGCCGGTGTTTAGCGCTGTTTCAGGAATCGAGCTGAACTCATCTTTCCAGTCTTCAAATTGTGTTTGTGAGTAAACCCATACTTGCACTTCGACATCTAATTCGCTCCAAAGCATGGATGAGATTTTTGACATGACATCGTAACGAGCTGTTGATTCAAATTCCGAAACAACAGCTACAAAATCATAATCGCTATCTGGCTTGGCCGTTCCGTTGGCGCGAGAGCCGTAAAGAAATAAGCGGACTGGATTCAATTCGCGCTTGAGGGCATCGACTATTTTGGGAAGGAGTTGGTCAGTTTGAGATGACATTCGAATCCTCTTGGGACTTCTTTCACAAATCCCATGAAATTCGCGATCACTATCGAATTCTGTAAACAATTTGTTATAT
>CAZMVK010000252.1:0-3117 GCA_964569545.1 uncultured Bdellovibrio sp. | reverse complement strand
GTGGGGGGAATTGAACCCCCGTCCGCAAGTGATCCGCGTTGAGGCGCTACATTCTTAGTTTGTGTTTTAATGTCGATTGCGAAGCTTCCACGAACAAAATCTTCTCAATCCCTCCCCAAAGTTTATTTTAAGTCGATGCCCTTCAGAGAGCAACATCAACCGAGATCGCTAAAGTAACGAACGTTTGATGAACACAATCAGATCATCAAGGTTCGAGCGGCAATTAAGCTGCTAATGCGTAATCAGTAGTGTCGATTACAAATTTGCACATTTTTAACGAGGTCCCCATGCGCCCCGGAATGCTCCTCAAGTTTCAACACCCACGTCGAAGCCATATCACCCCCGACGAACTGTTTCCTTTTTGATGGTCTCAAGAAAGGATCATGATTGTATACGAAAATACACATTGTTGAGAAGTGCTTTTATTCTAATAATTTGCAAATGCTTCGAAAACACCCAGAGACATAATTTCCCTTAGCAGTGTCATAGTGACCATAATTGTGTGAAAACAGTGGGAGTTATCAACCGTCTCCACAGAGTTATCCACATTTTTTACGATTTCTGTCAGGCAAAATGTCACTTCCTGTAAAAAAACATTGTGAATCTGTCATGCAATGACATGATTAAAAAATAAGAAAAAAACACCAAAATACCGCAGTGCACACAAGTAAACAAAATGAATATATTTAAAAAAAGCGAGTGCGAAGGCAAAGCCGAAGCAAGAGCCAAAACAAAAAAGGCAGATCAAAAAGGTTCAGATGCAAGGCGGAAGGTTCAAAACGAACGCAGGCGTACCGTAAATGGATGGGCCTTTTTCATCTGCCGACGTCGGTTACGGGATAAAGTTGAAGATTCAATTGATATACCTTTTCACCCTTAGAGCTCAATCTCTTCACGCCAATATTTTTCTGTGTCTCTTTGCGAAACTTGCGCAATTGAAAACGCAACTCTTCGAACTCGGGCTTGGTTAATGACAAGGTCGCTGTTCCAAACTCGCGCTCTGTTGGTGAATCCTGAAATAAACTCTCTAAACCTAAATACATCAACTCGGTTTGCAGCTTGCGCACCAGAGCTACTGGAATTTCTTCGCCGTACTCCGCAAGACTGCGACCCTTTTGATGTTCACCGGTGACTTCATCAATTTTGATTTCGCCCGAATGTTTTAACATTCGCAAAGCCAATTCGATTTCATCTTTAGAAGCTTTGTTACGCAAAACTTTTCTTAATTGTTCTGGCTCAAACTCTACATTGGCCTGATCCAATGTCGCATACAAAATCCATGAAATCCAATTGGGAATTTTCTCCCAAGTTTGCGCATTGATCTGTCCGCTTTTTAATTGCGACTGCACACGTTTTTCATTGAGCTCTTTTAAAAATAAATTTCTTTCAGCAGGATCAGAAGCTTGCGAGTACAAAACCAAAGTACGAAATTCTTCGGCTAGCTCCTTTTGCAGACCAAGTGCTTTGGCAAATTTACCGATCATGTCTTCTGAAAGATTTCGACGACCATCAATAATCATTTTTAAATAATTTGGCGACTTGATATCAGCCGCCGCAGAAAACACCGCATAATTATAGGGACGCAAATCTTTTTTAGAAATCTCACGACGGTAATTATAAAAATCAGCAAGGAATTTGCGATAATCCAAATAATTTTCTAAAACTGGAGCCTCCGCAATCGAAGGCACCTTGTTTTTAAAAAGATTTGTCACCACCAGGCTTGTTGTCAGATCAGTTTGCACAGCTGTTTGCATGAATCCCCCATCGATCTTATTTCACAACTTTTTCAGATTAAAATCGAGACAATTGTACCTGTACAGTTTGAATCTCTGTGCCGCCATCAACCAACAAAGTTATATCTGAAAAATTACGCCCAACAATAAATGTCTGCTGTGGATAAACAGACTGACCATTCGAGTAACTGCCAAGATAAACTTCGCCAACGATAACACCATCAATCAACACTCGCGCATGACCGTTGCCACCAGAGATAACTCTGCCATTAACGATAATTCCTGATACTTGATAACCACGGTACTGATTCAGTCCTGTGATTTGTGCAATATCAACATTGCCTGGAGAGTAAAACGATTGATAAACAGATCCACTCAAGGTCACACCATTTTGTGGCGGTGGAGGATTTGGTTGTGGTGGTTGGTTGGGAGGTTGTGGCTGATAAGAATTTCGTTGATAATGAACGATCACTCTTTCAACAAAAAGTTTTCCGCCCACATACAATTGCAAACTGCGAGTCGGGCGACCTAAAATCACCTGACGGTTCGGATACAAATCATCGCTAAATCCCATTGCTGAGGTTGCAGCAACTTGATTTTGATCAGCATACAAAAACAAACTAGCGCGTCCATTTGATTGATAATAAACTTCGACAGAACGAATCTCTGCACCACGATCACTTTGATAATTCATTCCAACAGTCGCTAACACATCAATATATTGGTCGCGATAATATTGGCCAAGATAACCCTCGCGCTGTTCTTCGTATCCTGACTGGAGAGGCGGCGGTTGCGATGGATATTGTGGCGGATCGTAAGGTGATGGATCAATCGGATGTGAGGGCGCTGGATTCACGGGACCGTGATGACCACCACCATGACCTGGTCGACGACCATGACCACTGCCACCACCCGGAGGAAGTGAACCAGGTGAACCGATGCCACCTGAAACTCCACCCGAAACGCCACAGTCTTGACCGACCTGACAAATTCCACCAGTTGCTTGCGCTTGTGCCAGTGATGATCCGATCATCAACAAAGCAAACATCATTATTTTTGGTCGGTTCAAAAGTGCAGAAGATTTCATTTTTTCCCCCAAGGTTAGACGCGGTTTGTATTACGTAGTTTTAAAAAAGCTGAGGCTCGGTGTCCTTTTGGCACACACAAGCTACACTTTATCCAATAGAGCAAGCATCAGACCAACTGAAAAAATGGCAAGAATGCGCCCACCTTAAAAATAACGAAACGCATTATTACGGATGCTCGCGCATGAACTCAAGTGCGTGATGATTTTTGCGCAACCATTTTTCAGCACCAGGATAATCAGGCTGATAATTTGCTACCAAATTCCAAAACTGTCCCGAGTGATTCATAAATTTAAGAT
>CAZMVK010000251.1:0-3141 GCA_964569545.1 uncultured Bdellovibrio sp. | reverse complement strand
TTGAACAATCTTTGTGGTCTACAAAATTCTAATTTTGAGGTGTGTGATGTCAAAGCTTATAAAGATTGCGAAGAATGGACAATTAAAAGGGCTCTTTATGAAAAAAGTTGTAAAACCACAAGATGTCAAATCAGCCTTTTTAAGGTTTGTTCAAAATGTATTCCAACGAATACTCAATCAATGCTTTTTGTTCGTTGTTATTTGCAATCTGCAATTCTTGTTGCAACAGAGCAATGGCTTCTTTATTTGCTTTTTCAATGGCGCAAAGTGCATAGATAGATTTGTTTTTAATACTTTTATCTGTTTGTATTAAATTTTGTGCCAAGACGTGAATAATATTTTTTTGTTGTGAGCTTCTGCCTGTATATAAAATGGAACCCAATATTTGAATGGCAATTTGCTTCAATTGACTTGAGGGTTGTTCTTGAATTGTTAACACCAGGCTTTGCACAAATCGTTCGGATTGAGCCTGACTTCGGCGTAGAGTGTCGCCAATGGCATCGGTTAATTTATCGTTACCAATCTGTGAAGCGGCAATGGCTGCTTGCCAAAGTTTAAGATGTCCGTTCTCGTTTTGGATTCGTGCGCAATTAAGAGCTTGAATAAAATTAAGCTCTACCCAACGGCCTTCTGGAACCGTTGTTATATTTAAATTTCGTAATGGGGGCAGATCTAAATCACAAATTTGTTGTTTGTGTGAAGCGCTCATTTCAACTGATAAATCACCCCAAACCATTTTTTTCATTTGTTGATCGTAAGTGTTTGCATCCGACCAATTCATAAATAAAGAAAATTGCGCCAATGAAATTTGTAAATGCTTAAAATTTTCATCTTTAAATTGCATAAAACCATTGATTTGATTTTGTACTTTTTGATTGCTCTGCATTTTTTCGAGCAAAGCAGATTCGGTAGTGTTCAATTTTTTTTGTGAGACTTCGATTAAATCTGTCAGATAATTTTGAGCCTCTGGAATGATAGTCATGGAATCCGTTGAATTTAATTTTCTATCAAGCCATTGCAGTTTTTGTTCATCGCTTATTTTATCAGAACGAAAAAAACAAACTGGTTGAGTTTGCAGTCGATCCAAAGGGTTTGTCAAAACCGGCGGCGAAATTGAGGATGCAGTTTGAACATTGACGCCGCTGACTTGCGTAGCGCCTGAACGAAGTTGAGTCAAAGTTTGAATAAACAACTTGTTTTGTTTCGCATCAATTTTATCGAAATTTGCTTCGTTGTAATATCCATTTTTAACCGCAGCAGTTAAATATTTTTTTAAATAAGGAGCTTGGGTTTCGCCGACAGCAGCCCTCATGTTAAAACCATAAATTCTTGGTGTTTCAGAAAAAATTCTGCGCATCCGATCATTTGCAGTTGAGCCAATCGGACTCATTAAAAGTGCTACTCCCGCACGGGCTTCTTGCGGGCTTCGACCATCACGTATTAAGGTATCAAAATATTGTTGTGGTGTTCGTGACTCTTTGCCTTTTCCAGCCAAAGTGTTGCAGCCAAACATAAATATTTCTTTTGGTTTTTTTAAGATGCCATCGCAGGCTGAGTCACAAGACATTTTTTCAAGTTCATCAGTTGGCAGGCTAAAGTTATTTTCATGTGAAAAAAACGTTCCACCAAAATGTGCAGAGATAATCAAAATATCACATTGAACACCTTTTTTGCAGGCATTGTTCATCCATCCCCATGGAGTTTCGTTTTCATTGGATTTGTCTGCGTAATCAATCAATTCAGTGTATTTGTATTGAGCAGGTAGAGTCTGTTGAAAAACGCCTTGCTCGGCTGAAGAATTGATTGTGATGGTGCAAACATTCTTGGTCGCCAGCGCCGCTGGTAGCAAAATAAAATTTAAAAGAATAATTGCAAGGAAGCTTTTCATGATCTCTCCGCCTGTTCAGTCAAGGTTCGAGAGATCCTATAGCAAAAGCTGTGCACAAAATCGTCATAGTGTATGATTCTTAAACAGTATTGCAAGCTAGCGTAATTATTATTTTTATTGAGAATAAAATGACAAGGTCATTTAATAAAAACAAGCGGCGACTGAAAAACTGGTGAAATATGTGCTCAGCTTGTCAAAGAGTATGACAGTAAAAAAAGGTGCCAGGCCCTGTTTCTTGCCACTTACCAGCAAGAAACAGGGCCTGGCACCTTTTGAGATTAAAGCAATGGTGAGTTTTCTGCGATCATATGATTTGCGCTATTCAAGTTGGTCAACATAGCCAAACGTTTATATGTGTCTTCATACTTTTTCATCACTCGTAAAGAATATTCTTTAGGAGTTTTGGCGGCAGCGTACATTCTGTGAACATTCAATGCACCCATGTTGTAAGCAGATAAATATTTATTAGCATGGCCATCAAATTTTTCGCGCAACCAATGAAAGTAAGCGGCGCCAATGCGTACATTGTATGATGGATTTTCCAAAGCCTTAGTACCTTTCCATTTGATGCCGTATTTTTTGCTGATCCATTGAGCCGTATCAGGCTTAACTTGCATCAAGCCGATTTCGCCGAAACTGCCATGGATCAACGGATTGAAAGAGCTTTCTGTTTTAATAACAGCCACCAAAAAAACGGGATCAATTTCATATTTATCAGCTTCAGCTAAAAGAGTAGTGGTTAATTCTGCGCTTGCTGATTTGAATTTTTTCGGCAAGTTTTTGTAAACGTCATTAAACAAAGCACTACCAAGGTTTGAGCTGCGCTCAACAGATTGAGCTTGGCTGCCTTTATATTTTTTGCCGAGCAATTCACGAGCATGATTGGTGCGAACTTTTTCATTCACTGGAATCATATTTACTTTCAAAGCATCGACAAAAGCAAAGTTCTGGAACAAAACAGCGCAGCATACAAGTGCAGCCAGAGTGATGTATTTTTGCGTGTTCATAAAAACCTCCTAGGCGTCCTGTTTTGAGACATTCGGCCAGTTCAATTGAGCGGGTCTTTCGACGTCGCTGTTACATATCTAATATCCAAAGGTCGTGCCGTTTTCGAAGTATCTAGAATCATTGAGTTCTCATGCTGAGGCGGGTCTCAGGTCGTCTTTAAGGGGTGAGGGTTATGACTATGTCTAACAAAAATTGGCTCATTATTATTTTCTGGGTAAATCACCAGGTTTGATTTAAAAACGAAA
>CAZMVK010000250.1:0-3150 GCA_964569545.1 uncultured Bdellovibrio sp. | reverse complement strand
GCGATTTTTCTTCAACTCTTGTTAATAATTCTTTGACAAATTTTCGTTCGATCATAAGTCATACTAACCTATAGAATTTGATAGGTCAACCTATAGAAATTGATAGGCAAATCTTGTCGCGCTCTTCTTCGGCCAGATGATCGCATTTTTTTACTATAGACTTAAGGCTAAATAAGCTGTGTTCAAAGGTAAATATTAACTGTATATTTGTAAAATAAATAAAACTAAGATTAGAAAACCTGTTGTTATAAATTTCCAAAATCGATGTGCATATTTTATTTCCATAAAATAAAAAAGAATCAGTAAAGCTTTGATAAAAATTAGAACAAATATGACTTTAAGAGAGCCGCTTAAAAGGCTCAGAAGTGTTAGAAATATTAATATAGAAAAAATAAAAAAATTCATAAATCACCGATAATAAAAAATTGGAAATAAAAACAACCAAATCAGATCACACATGTGCCAGAACAAAACAGATCCTCTAATTGAAAACTCTGGGTCCTTTATATTTTGATGGTAAATACCCCAACAAATTGCATAAAGCAAAAAAACACCGAATAAAACGTGTAGATAATGGAAACCAGTAGCTAACCAATAATATTCCCAAAAATCATTTAGCTGAATCGATAGGCCCTCATTTATTTTTTTCTGATAATCAAAAAATTTGCTGACCAAAAAAATGGTGCCAGTAATTGCACTACAGTAAAAATAAATTAGACTTTTTTTCCTTAGTTTTTGAAAAAAGAATTTCGTTCCTTCCGCTGCAAAATATCCACTTAAAAGTAATAAAATTGTGTAAAACAATCCAAAATAGATATTTAAATGAATTTGCTCGATGGCAAATGTGGATTTGTTTAAATGCCTAAAACGAGCTATCAGTATTATACCACTCATAAAAATTAGTATTTCATTGATAACGACTATCCATACTAATAAAGTTCCTGGCGGGGTCTGAATATTTGCGTGGTCTATTTTTTGATTTGTTGTTATTTCTGGCATTTAACAAAGTTAACAAAAATTGAACATTTTAACTATGATAAAAGTCACAGCTTGAAAATGTTTAACCATGTTGCTGATAGGCTAGCGCGATTCATATATCTTTTGTTTTTTGAATATTGATCATGCTTAATGTTCCCGATCGGGAGCAAGTCGGGTATTTTGATCAATTTGTTACCGAACGGGTATAAGTTTACCGATCCACCATATCTGGAAAATACAAATTCGCGCGGGCTTGAAATTCTTTAAAAGCGGCTGGATTGTTTTTATTTACCAACAGGCCTTTTTTAATATATGAAAAAATCACGGTCGGTGAAACTTGCGATGATTTCAGCAAGATCATGGCATTGGTGATATTGGTGGATCTTGCATCGATAGATCCATTATTGTCCAATGCAAATGGCATGACCAAGGCTCCGCCCAGCAATCTAGCTTTGGTTTGGCGTGGTAGTTTTAACACATGAGTTAAATTTAAAGCCATTTGATATTGAAATTTATCTTTCTGCAACTCCGCTTCTTTTTCTAAAAGCAATCGAGCCACTGACTGATTGCCAGCATTTAAATCATCAATCAGCTCATGCATGTATTGCGAAAATTTAGTGTTATCTTCACGTGCAATACCCTCGGCAAAATATTCGGCAACGATTTTGGCTTCTGGATGGTCACCGAAAATTTGCAGACTTGTTTGATATATTTTTTCGACCTCTGGTTTTTTACGAAAATAATCTTCAAAATATTGTTTGTGATTGACGTAGGCAATATCTGGATTTTTAGAGACACCAAAATCTTCTGCAACAGCTGTGGAGTTGGATTCGTCTTTGGTCGCGCCACTGACGGCGTCGTCAGTCTTTGCAGTCAATGAGGACGGCTGCCTAGATATCGTCTGTGTAATGCCTTGCTGACTGGTCAGTTTGCGATAACCAAATCTGCCAATCAATATACCACTGGCGATAATCAGTACGCCCACGAATATTAGATCTTTGTTTTTCTTCATTTGATGACCTCAATTTTTAATTTCATTCTTTGCTCTATACTCCAAAGCTGCTCAAGGTGAAATTACGATGTTCACATACGCGCTTCTAGCTTCACCAACATCATTGCTGACATTGACGTAATAATAACCAGCAGTGGCGGCACTTGCAGTGAATGTATAGTTGGCATTCAGGGCATACTCTGTTGTATTTGAATTAACTTTGTACCAGCGATATTTTAAGCTGCCGCCCTCTCCGACCACTGATAGCGTTACTTTGTCGCCAGTTTTTATATTGGCTGGTGAACTTGGCGGAGTGGTGATTTTTGGTTTTGACAACAGTCCATTAACAATAGAACTCCTAACATTCCCTTCGCGGTTACTGATAAAAACTTGATAGGTTCCAATTGTATTTGAATCTAAAATAAAAGAGTAACTGTCTGATTCAGCACCTCTTACGACAGATTCATCCTTGTACCACTTGTATATTAAATCGCCACCATTCGCTACGACCGAAAGTGTGACACGATCCCCGGTTTTTGGTGTACCTGAAATGCTTGGCTGAGTAATTATTGTCGGTTTTGATATTGCAACACTAACATTTACAACAGAACTCTCAACACTTCCTGCTTCATTAGAGACTATGACCTTATACGCACCGGCTGTACTGTCACCTGCAGTAAAGTTATAACTCGCATTCGTCTCTCCGCGAATTGCGCTGTTACCTTTGTACCATTGATAGGAAAGGCTCAATCCAGTCGCATTTACTATTAATGCGACACTATCTCCAGTTTTCTTTTTTCCAGAAAGACTTGGCTGAGATGAAATTATCGGTGGGGTCATAAGCTCAACAGCGACTACGTTACTTGTTACTTGTCCCAACGTATTGCTAATTTTTACTTTGTAATTACCTACTTTATCGCTAGACATCGTAAAGTTATAAGCTGAATCGGTCGCTCCGATAATTGCCTTGTCGCCTTTGTACCATTGATAACTTAACTGTGTATTTGTACTTGTTTTCACGCTTAGATTTACTTGGTCTCCATCTTTTTTTATTGCACCTTTTGGTTGGGTCGTGATCGTCGGAACAACCATCACTTCCGATACACTTACGTTCACAGCTGTGCTCTCAATAGCTCCTAAATAACCTGCCACACTACTCACTCTGACCTTGTATGTACTCG
>CAZMVK010000249.1:0-3160 GCA_964569545.1 uncultured Bdellovibrio sp. | reverse complement strand
GTCTGTCTTAGACCTCAGGCCAGGAGAAGGCCCAAGGGACCCCGCCCGCCCAGGGGGAGCTAAAGAAAAAGGCTTTTGTTTGTCTTAAGCCTTGTTAAGGGTTCTTTAATTATCTAAAAATCGACACTATGCCATTTTTTAGATAATTAAAATTACAAATGATATTGTCTAAAAAACTACACTGTGTTATTTTTTAGATAATTCAAATAAAGAGGTAGTCATGAATGGTTTATTCTGGGGACGAGAAGCGGAACTAAAAGATCTAGCACGTATAGATCAACAGAAAAAAGCTGGACTGGTCGTATGCTTGGGCCGACGCAGAATTGGGAAAAGTCGCTTAATACAAGAATTTGCCAAGAATATTCCAAATTTTATTGAGATTCAAGGGCTAGGTCCCCGTGAATCACAAACAAATCAAGACCAATTGAATTGGTTTGCTAAAGAGCTGGCAAGACAAACAAAGATGCCAGAAGTGATATATAAAGACTGGGGTGATGCCTTTCAGGTATTGGCAACATATTTTGGAAATAAGCACACATTGATTTTTCTTGATGAGATATCATGGATGGGACAACATGATCCGGATTTTGCTGGAAAGCTAAAGATAGCGTGGGACTTATATTTTAAAAAGAATTCTAAATTAAGACTGGTTGTTTGTGGAAGTGTCTCTGCTTGGATTCAAAAAAACATACTAGAGTCAACGGATTTCGTTGGACGAATTTCATTGGAGCTTTGCCTTAAAGAATTACCCTTGAAAGATGCCCATCGCTTCTGGGGAAAAAAATCAAGACAGGTGCCCAGCCTTGAAAAATTGCGCATACTTTCTCTTACAGGCGGAGTGCCTAGATATCTAGAAGAAATCAATTACAACCAATCGGCAGAAGAGAATTATAAGAATTTATGCTTTTCTAAAAATGGATTTCTTTTTACTGAATTCTTAAAGATATTTAATGACGTGTTTGGGAGAAGAACAACTTCGTATCAAAAAATTATTCAGGCGCTCATTTCGGGACCAAGAAATCTTACCAATATAGGAAAAGCAGCAAAATTACCTGCAAATGGAACCTTGGTTCAATATCTATCAGATTTAGATATTTCTGGTTTTGTTCGTAAAGAGATTATGTGGGATTTTAAAAACTTAAAAGACAAGGATAAGACAATTCGCTATCGTTTGAGCGATAATTATTTAAGATTTTATCTTAAATATATTTCTCCAAATGCCACAAAAATCGAAAAAGGACTTTATAAAGAAAGCGGTATTGAAAAATTACCAGTATTTGATTCGTTTGTAGGGTTACAGTTTGAAAATATAGTTTTGAATAATTATATTGATGTTTGTAAAGTTTTAAATATTGGCCTTACTTCAGTGTTAAATGTTGGATCGTATTTTCAAACAGAAACAGCAAGGCAGAAATCATGTCAGATAGACCTTATAATTCAGACAAAAAATACTCTTTATGTTTGTGAGCTGAAGGCCCGCAGGGAAGTTGATGTATCTGTAATAGAAGAAGTTAAGAAAAAGATAAAGATCTTGAAAAGACCTTCAACATTATCAGTTCGAACCGTGTTGATATACGCTGGAGAGCTAAACCAAGAAGTTGTAGATGAAGATTATTTTGATGAAATAATCAGTTTTGATAGGCTGCTTGTTTAAAATATAAAAGTTTCCAGTGTTGAATCGTTCAAAGAGTTAAGGGAGAAAATAAATGGAGACTCTAGCCAGACTCTTGCCTGAGCCCAAGCTTAGGTAACATAAGGATTCAGGCCAAGAAAAGGCCCAAGGGACCCCGCCCGCCCAGGGGAAGTTGAAGAAAAATAGCTTTTATCTTCTAGACTTAAAACAAATTATTGACATAGGTCCATAAATGACCTATGCTTAAAAGCAAGATGGCTTGGACTCTTCAATGGCGACGTAAATTAGAAAAGCAACTGCAGGACTTACCTGAACAAGTTCAGGTTTCCTTTCGGGTTCTGATTCGAGAAATTGAGCTGCTAGGTCCCGTTCGTGGCAACTGGAAGAACTACAGTAAATTGAGCAAAACCCAGCACCATTGTCATCTTAAATCAGGTCGGCCTACCTATGTGGCTTGCTGGGAAGTTGTGGATCACAGACAGGAAATTGTGGAGGTATATTATGTCGGCACCCATGAAAAAGCTCCTTACTGAAATAGTCAGTGTGGGCAACGAACGTTTTAAGGTTCCCAGGGAAACTGCCAAAGCGGTGCTTGTTCTTTTGCGAGGTGCTGCTGAGGCTGATGATGAGCTTATTCCTGCAAATAAATCGGAAACCTTTAAAGCACTGGATGCTAAGTTCAGTCGTCCTGGAGTCAGCCTTCAGGGTGCACGAGTTAAAGAAGGCTTAAGCCAGGTCGATTTGGCTGAAAAAATTGGAATCAGTCAAACGAATCTCTCGAAAATGGAGTTAGGAAAACGCCCCATTGGCAAGACAATGGCTAAGCGACTCGCGAATATTCTGAATGTCGACTATCGATTGTTTCTGTAAAAAACGGGAGAGTTTGCTCCGTTCAATAAGGTCGCAGTTTATTCATCACAAAAGGCCAACTTCAAGTCGGCCTTCGCCTCGTCCTACCTAAGACTCAAGATCCAAATAATCACCATTGCTCTTACTCACTGTCGATCCGAGGTAAATCTGTGTCGTCGCAAGTGACGAATGCCCAAGGGTCTTACTGATCTCAAAAAGATTAGCACCATTATCAAGTGCGTGACGAGAGCTTGAGTGCCTGAACCAATGAGGGCTCGGTAATGGATCAATTTTAGCTATGCGAGCAGTGGTTTTCACAATCCGAAAAACTTGCTGTCACGACAGCGGAACAATTCCTCCGCTCTCAATACTAGAAAAAATAAACTGATCTTTTTTAATATCATTTTGCAGAATGAATTCTTGAATCTCTTCCCACATTTGTTTTGTCACATGAATCGTGCGTGGTTTTTTGCCTTTTCCCATCACTGTGAGTTTTGCCCGGCCCTGTTCTCCTAAAATAAAAGAGCTTGGTTTTAACTGAATCATTTCACTTTCGCGCAAAGCTTGAAAATATAAAATCTTTAGCAACAACTGATTGCGAGAGCTTGAGGCAAAAGCAATAATTGCCGGATTTCACCGGAACTGACCACCCAAATTTCACGGGTTTGACCACCCCGA
>CAZMVK010000248.1:0-3200 GCA_964569545.1 uncultured Bdellovibrio sp. | reverse complement strand
TTGAAAATAAAAGATTCAAGATATTAGATCAAGGGATACCATTTTGTGCATTAAATAAGTTTTTATTATGATTAATGGTCCAAATATCTATCGTAGTAGCCACGAAAATAGCAGCTCTTCCTTGCGCTGAAAACATGGTCGCTGTCGCAGTATTAGCAAGAGCTGGAGGCTGAAAACCAAAAGCATCAATTACACCAGGAGGAACACCATTTGTATTAACAATAGTACAAGTTGCAGTAATAGGACAACCACTTATCAAACTGATATTTGCAGCTGGCATTGCACCTGTATACCCAGGAATAGCTCCTGCACCAACACCCAACCCACCAGTAAATCCAACATTGTATCTCGTCGTTCCTTCAACCGAAAAACCAATTGGAGTAAACTGCTCCCAATAACTACCAAATTCGCTTTGAAATGTTTTTTCAGCAGTATACAACGCTGCCAAATTTGATTTCACTTCAGACTGACGTGCTTTTGCAACTTGTTTACCGATCTGACCAACTGACATCGCTGCCAAGATACCGATGATCGCAACAACGACCATCAACTCGACTAGCGAGAAGCCTGATTCATTTTTTAATTTCATTTTTCTGAAAGACATACTGGTTCTCCTTATGTAAGACTATATATTAAATTTCTAACTTTAATTTTACTAACTTAATTTTATTATTTTTCCCCAACTAAAACAAAGACAATCACTTTAAAAGTTACCCCGATATTATCGGCAGATTGTTTTATTTTTTAAAGTAATTATTTGTCCCCTGAGAATATTCTGACAAAGCTCTAAACAAAAAACAATTATTAATTCGCAATATGGTCCAGTTTCTCAATTTGATCCGTTTATTAAATTACTGATAGAGAATTTACCCGAACATCACCCGGGATCAGGACGAAAATGAGACAATTACGTATTACCTGGGAAATACGGTCATAAATATTTGACCCCTATTTTATTTTTTAAAAAATTATGTTTCGCAGGTATATAAGCACTCAAAACATGAGTACAAATACCCCGCTAGTTTACCAAAAATGACTTGGACCCATCTCAACTCGATCACGCCGACACCCCTGCCGCAAAAAATCAAGTCACCACATTGCACTGTCGTTGCAATGACAGTGCAATGTGGCTCGCAGACATAAATTACAACACCGCTTTTTCCCCGCTCATTAAAAAGGATCTACGTGACTAAAAAAAAGACGACTCTTCTAAAGTTAAAAAAATTGCCCTTCTTGTTGGCAGCTTAAGCAAAACATCCCTCTGTCAAAGCCTTGCTAAATACCTTATTGCGACAGCACCTGAGACTTTGACATTTGAGATTATCGACATTGGCAGCCTATCTCTGTACAACGAAGATCTCGATGAATCTCCCCCTGCAAGCTGGACTCAGTTTCGACGTAAATTAAAAAACTTTGATGGTTTTTTGTTTGTGACACCTGAAATCAACAACTCAATGCCTGCTGCTCTGAAAAACGCCATCGATATCGCGTCTCGCCCCTTTGGCGAAAATGTTTTTGACAGCAAACCAGGGGCTATTGTTAGCATTTATTCCAACCCAGCCAACCTTGCAGGCGCAGGCCCTCACCTTCGACAATCATTGATATTTTTTAAAAGTTCAAACCATGCAACAACCAGAGGCCAATATTGAAGACAACAAAGAAATGTTTGACAGCAATGGCAATTTAACAAACCCGACGACACTCAAGTATATGCAGAGCTTTATGCAATCATTCAATGATTGGGTTTATCAATGATTCTTTGAATATTTATTCAGTTTCTGATTGCAGATCCCTAACTCTGATGCAACATTGGCAGACAAACAATAGGAGTTTTTATGCACAGAAAAAATATTTCGCAAATTTTGACAATGGCTATCGCGAGCTTTTTGATTTTAGGCACTGGTTGCGCTACAAAAAAAACTGACGCACAAGCTGACGTTCCAGCTGCAGTCTCTGCAGAGGCTCAAAACGAGCAAAAAGCTGCTGAAACAGCAATGCCTGCAAAAATGGACATGAACCAAATGATGGACATGAAACATCAGTGCATGAGCAACAACCAAAGTGGCAAAAAATGCAATCACGAAGTGATGAGCAAATGCCAAGAAACTATGGAAAAAAAAGAATGCAAAAAAATGATGAAAGAAGTTAAAAAACAAAAAGCTAGCAAATAGTTTTTGTTTTAATCTTTTGATTTAAAATTCAAACGATACGACAAAATAAAAATACGATTTGATCTGACACATTTTAAAAATGTTCAGATCAAATCTAAAACGTCACTCAGTCAACGCCCGAGATTTTTTTTCTTCTCTCATACTCTGTCAAAATCAAAATAGACAATAACAAAACAAAGGCAGACGCCACCTGACTTGTGCTAAAATTAAAACCAAAAAATGGAATTGATATTGCCGCGGTAAATAATGGCGAAGTTGTTCGAATCAAAGTAGCCCGCGAAAAAGTTAAATACTTTAAGCTCTTCATATAACACCAAAACCCAATACAGTTCCCTAAAAGGGCCGTGACCAACATCAATAACCAAATTTTCAAATCACTTGGCAATACAAAATTTTTGCTATTTAAAATAAAATATATAAACAATAAAATTGAAGCGATTAAATTTGTACATGTTAAAACTTGGCTATTCGAGGCACGATCTGCTGCAAATTTTAAACTTAGATTTGAAATAGAAAAACAAAAAGCACTGCCCAAAGCAAATAACAATCCGAAAAAGGATGCGCTTGAAAAATCACTGAATGCCGAACCCAAGGCCCCAAGAACCGCAACCAGACCAAGCCCAACTTCAATTTTATCAGGACGTTGCTTTAAAAACAATGTTGATAAGACCATCATGAATACCACACCAAGCCTGCCGACAAATCCAAAAATTGCTGGATGCAATGATTGTATCGCTAAAAACATCAACGCCAAACCAATACCATTAGCAAAGCCGCTAACAATCGAAGGTTTTGTCATCGGGATTTTAATAGACTTTGTTTGATAAAAATTAATGCTAGAAAAAAAAATCATAGCAAAAACTGCATTGATCAGAGCCGGGAATGCCGCACCCGTCGTAGGAATGATAATTTTGCTAACCACTGGCTGTGAAGACATTAACAGAATTGATAAAAAACCAAAAAACAAACCCATTATTTTTCCTTATTTAACAATTTTGAATTTAAAAATGATTTTGTTTTTTCAATACA
>CAZMVK010000247.1:0-3211 GCA_964569545.1 uncultured Bdellovibrio sp. | reverse complement strand
TGTGAGGAGCTTGCTCTTCTCAAAAGAGAAGAGTAGGTTTACTCGATGAAAAAAATCAAATTCTCTATGATATCAATTGCTATCCTTAGTTCATTATTTTTTACCTACGAAAGTAATGCAGCGAAAATAAATGCTAGTTTTTACAAGCCTAGTTTTATAGCTATAGACGGCGAAAATAATATTTATGTAGATTATGATCAGAGTATGATTCGAAAAATTACTCCATCAAACATTGTAACAAAATTCTATGACGGTCTAGATAAAGGTATAGGTCCTTTTGCTATTGATGATAAAGGAGATGTTTACCTTATTGAACAAGGTACTCTCAAAAAAATAAATTCGAAAGGCGTCGTTGTCGTTATTACAGAAGCAAATAGGTCAAATATGAAAAAACCGACACAAGAATGTTTTTCTTTATATTCTGGAATAGCAGTAGATAAGGCTGGATATATTTATGTGACAAGTTCGTGTCACAATGTATTTAAAATTTCTCCAACTGGAATAGTTACTAATTTTGCTGGTAAGGCAAAGGAGTCTGGAAGCACGGATGGTACAGGTGCTGGTGCTAGATTTAAAAATCCCGAAGGGATCGCTGTAGATAAATCTGGAAATCTGTATGTTGATGATAACGTTAATTTTACAATTCGAAAAATTACACCTACGGGTATTGTTACAACAATAGCGGGGCGTGCAGGGCAATCTGGTTATATTAATGGTACAGGCGCTGATGCTAGGTTTAGTCGCACCTCTGGAATTATAGTAGATAAGAATAGTAACCTATTTGTGACTGATCGTAGTAATTCTACAATACGTAAAATCACGCAGGCTGGTATTGTTACAGATTTTGTAGGTAAATCTATTAACCCAAGTATTACTGAACAGGCATCGTCAAGTAGTTCAAAAGGTATAGCACAAGATAAAAATGGTAATCTTTATGTAACTGATTCTGAGAGTAGTACCATTCTCAAAATAACACCAAATAAAGAGGTAAGCACTATTGGCGGACCGATAGGTGTCGATGCCTTGGAGCAGAATAAAACGTATTTTGTGACAAATTTAAGTGTTAATTATAGATCTTTTCCGACAGAAAATGCGCCAATTAAAGCTACGCTTCCGATCGGAACCAAAGTTAAATTTTTATATGCAGCAAAGCGTAGATCCTCAGGGTCATCTTGTCGTGGCATTCTCTCTGGCCCCGAGAAAGAAAAGATTCCATGTTCAACTTTTGAAAACTCTGAATGGGTTAGTGTTGAGATAGATGTATTCAAATCTGACGTGGGTGAAAGTCCAGATGGGTGGGTTGTTGCTGATTCTTTATCCAGCGAGACGCCACGATTGGATACGCTAATCCAAAATTATGACAAAACGCCAAAAGAAAACCTAATTCAGCGTAGAAATTTAGCGGAACGAGCAATTACATTGGAGCCCTTAAGTTACGAAGCGCAAAAGAGGCTAATAAATATTTTGACTGAAATTGGTGACAAGCCGGCAATAGCTGTTGAAAAAAAGAAATTTGCTAAATATCAAGATCACAAGCCGATAACAAATGAAGGCAGTCTGAAGGAAATATTTATATTAGAGAGTAAGTTAGAGGGTAATTATATCTATCCATACGCTCTGATAAAAGATGGTTCTGTGAAAAATTGGGATATTGATTGTAGAGGAGGTGACTGTGATTTTTACAATCGTGGTCAAATTTATTATGTATATGGAGATCAAGAATTAAAAGGCTCTGTTGCAACTGTAATAAATATTAATTCAAAATTTTATCCAGAAAATGTGCCAGTAATAGATATTTTTTCCTCAACTTCTGAAGCAATACAGGGTGACTTTGCAGCCAACTTTATTTTGCCAAAATCAGATTTGCCAAAACCTGAAGTTACAAAAAAACATATTTCAATTATGAAAAAAATGATGATGAAATCACTCAAATCTAAAAAAATCTTATTAGAAGCTGTGACAGAAGATAATTTTAGTACAAATGCGGCTAAAATTTCAAAAGATGGTAAAATAGTTCTTTTTAGTCAAGTTCAGATAGGTTCTATGAATGATGCACACTATGGGGGAGAAGATGCAGTTTTTGAGACATACTTTGTTCTTGCTGAACAACAAAAAAATGGAACTTTTAAAAGGATAACTTCAGCTGATAACCTCGTTGGGGGGTGTTCATTTCATTCTTCCATTGATATGAATGACGATGGTGCTGATGAGTTATTGTTTAAATGTGACCTACTAGAGGGATCTTCTAGTATTACCTTACTTACACGAGATAACGGCGTGTGGAGATCGAATTAATATATATAAGCTTGACGATTGTACATTGAATCGCGCAAGGACAAGCTCCGCAGCTACGCGGGCAAACTTTTGTGACTTTATTTTGTCATCGTTCCGCCACAAAAATAAGAACTCGGTTTTTCATAGTCGACTAGAACCCCAGTCACGACATCTAGGCAGATTCTTACCCGATCTCATGGTTGAGTAAAATAAGGATTCAAGCCAGGAAAAGACCCAACGGAGTCAGTCTGTACAGGGTAGATTGAGGAAAAAATTGACATGTACATACAATATATGTACAATAGGGAATGAAGTTTGAATGGGATTTGCGAAAAGCCGATTAAAATCTAAAAAAACATAAAGTCTCATTTGAGGACGCCTCAACGGTATTTTTTGATGATTTAGCAAAAATCACTTTTGATCCAGACCATTCTGAAGATGAGCATCGTCAAATCTTAATTGGTCATAGTTATGATAAAAAATTGCTTTTCGTTGTTCACATTGCTTATGAAGAAAAAAACGTAATCAGAATTATCAGTGCAAGAAAAGCCACCAAAAAAGAACGACATGATTTTGAAAATCTTTAATTTGAGAGGAGTTTTATGAGAAAAGAATATGATCTAAAAAAAATGAAACTTAAGCCCAACCCGTATGCAAGCAAACTTAAAAAAAGTGTTACCATCAGACTTGATAATGACGTGATTGAGTATTTCAAAAAGCTCGGTGAAAAAACGAAAACTCCCTATCAGACATTGGTTAATGATTTTTTGAGAAGCTGCAAAGAAGAAAATCTTGCGCCTAAAACAATTTGGAAGAAATCTTCGTAAGCATTTTGAAGCCATCTGCAGTTAAATGAAGAGAACCAAATGAAGTAGCCGAACAAAAACTCCAATCTAAGAAAAGATTGGAGCGGGAGACGGGACTCAAACCCGCGACC
>CAZMVK010000246.1:0-3243 GCA_964569545.1 uncultured Bdellovibrio sp. | reverse complement strand
CCAAACGTATCAAATCGAGTCATTTGGGTAACATGAATTACCTGGGCAACACGAATACGAAATATGTAATATAAAATGTGGATTGAATTTGCCTATTGAACATCTGAAAAATGAAAAATTCGAACAGGGGCATATTCTGCCGATAGTGGCGTTGTTAAATAATGTATTTGATTAAAGATATATCCTTTCAAAATCATTCGCCTTTGAAAAGCTTTTAAAAATCCTTACTAAAATAATAATGTTGAGGTTGGTATACTTCCTTAGCGATTAAAAATAACGGCTCTTTTATATTTTTTGGGTAAATGATCATATTAATTATATAAACAGGTACAGAGACCAAAAATCATTTTAAATTGAGTCTTTAGGCCAACATCAAATCTTTGGCCAATACAGTCTTACCAAAGACCCCTTTTAATTCGTTTCCTTGGTTACTTTCAAAGTCAGTTAATTCGGTAGGCTTTTATGCGTCCAAGTAAGAGTTACTGTACAAAAGATAACAGCCGATTTTTTATAAATAATAAGCTAAAACCAGCATAATGATCAGACTGATTTTAGCTTTATTATCTCTAAACTATTTCAACGTTGCCTTCGCAGAACAACCCTCTAATAGCACGATAACAAAATATGTCGTGGTCGGAGTAGCAGGATTTCGAACCAGAAAAAGTTTAATAAATAAGAAAAACATATTTTCTTCGGAGATCGCAACCAATGGCGAGAAATCAGGCGTATGGAGTTACCTACCATATAATTATTCTAATATTTTAAACTCAGTCTATTTAACTCACTTTTCTTCTGAAAAAGAAATCGATCAGACCATAGATTTATTCATGAATAATAACTCTTGCGATCAAAGCATTGGATTAATTATTCTGGCAAACAGTTGGGGCGCCTCTGTTGCAAACCAACTAGCATCTCGTTACCAACAAATATGCAATCGAATGACTGATTTATTTATCATGATTGATGGAATCAACAAGCCATTCATTGCACCCTATTCAAAATCAATTAATGCAAATATTTGTTTGAATTACTATCAAAATGAAAGCTTTATCCATGGAGACTCGATCAACAACTGCCAAAATAATTTAATTCAAACAAAAAAATATAACAGTCTAATGAAAGCGCATATTTCAGTCGAATGGATAGCAAGCCGGAAAGCTAATGAAATTATCTATAAATTTATTAATCATAATTTTCCAATTCCCTGATTTTTAAGACGATAAAGAATTACTCAAAAATTTCCTAGGTTTATTTATTGTTAGATATTTCACTTTGTTGCTCTTTGCTCTTTACTCTTTGCGCTTTGCGCTTTTCTCTTTGTTGTCATTTTTCGTGGTTTTTCTTAATCAATTAAACTAGAATCTAAACCTTCATTTTTGTTTGTTGAACAATAATGTGATTCGATAGATTTTAAATATAATTCATATCAAAGAGAACTCTTAGATTTGTAGTTCGTATCTAAGAGTTCTCTTTGATATGAATTACAAATTACCAAATTAATTATTACTATTAAGCACTCTCAGTCTTCTTGAAAGAACCTCAGATCTTATCCAGCATTAACGAGAACGCTATTCTCGGCGGAATAAACACCAACCATTGATTAGCTTGAAAGAATGACTGTCTAACTTTCTGACAGTTTACAAAAAACGTCACTGCCCGTATATTGCGACAACTTGGGCCTGGGGTTTTTGTATTTTAAAAGTTTCGATTAGATTAGGTGGGGTTTATGATAAACAATAAGTATTTATCTTTAGCATTAGTTTCATTTTTATTAATTCAAACTGGATGTAATCGCAACTCAGTTCAAGAAATTAATTCGGCTGAGGATATCAAACAAAACTCTTCAGATACTGCTTTTTATGCAAGCAAAGGCACAGAATTAACCGCCTCATACACTGCTTACTACAGAACAACATATCAAGATCTCGCAACCTATCAAGCTCTCTCCGCAAAACAAAAAAAAGCTGCAACACCAGTTTCCAAAGTCATGAGTTATTTATATGGCCCTCTGACTTATCGAATCCTTGGTGGTCCTTCGAAAAAAGAAGGCTCAGAAATTTTATGGGATCAAGCTCGTATGGGTTCAACTGGCTTTATCGAGGTACCGTATAAATACGCAGGTAAATGGTTGATCAAAAATCCACTTCCACAAAATCTTGTTTTGCCAGTACCTTATAATTTAAGTGGACTAAAAACCAATAGCTGGCTGAAATGCACTGACGAAGCACCTTCACATCAGTCCGAAGGTTTACTTTGGTATTTCTGGGACCCATCACGCCCAGGCTGTGACCATGCCCAAGGACAACAATATCAAATGGTTGATATTACATTTGGCGAAAGCACAGCTCAGCGAACAGATACATTTCCAGAATATCAATCTTTGCTAAAAACAGATGGCAAGGACAACAATTATCAAATGACATTTGCATTTGGTTATGTCGAAAAATTAGATGACCCCAATCCAGACAAAGACAACGATGCTTCAGCAAGAGCATACCGAAATTTGGCTACAGCCGTTCGCAGAGCCACAGCTGATTATCGTTTTACAGAAACTCCGATTTATGAAAAAGAATATTTAGGAGCCAAACGACCTGATAAAAAAATTGGAACACGCATTCAGGGAATTAAAGATGGAGTGCAAATAACAATAAATATCGTCATGGCCATCGACATTGATCAAATCGAAATTTTCGCAAAATCTTTTGCACATGATCATGATGGTTTTTTCTCGTGGTTTGGACATTCTCGCATTGGCGAAGGTTTTGCCGTGGGTCAGCTGAAAAAAATCATGAAAGCCAATCCTGAATTTTACAAATTAACACCAAATTATCAGATCATTTACTGGGCTGGGTGCAACAGCTATTCGTATTTCACAACTCCATTTTTTAATTTGAAAGCCGAAATCAATCCAATAAACGATCCAAACGGCACAAAAGGATTAGACATCATTTCAAATGGCCTACCAGCGATTGCACAATTAAGCGATGCCAACGCCAAAACAATTTTTGCAGCCCTTTTCAATTGGCAAGATCATTTATCTTATCAAAAGATCATAGACAAAATCCAAAAAAATTCAGAAGGATTCCTAAGAAAAGAATCCAGTCTAATTAATGTCCTAGGCGACGAAGACAACAATTAAAACAAAAAAAGGGTGCGACATCAAATAAAAATTATTCACCAAAGTAGAGGCAAAAAATCTCTACTTTAAATTCCAACCATGAATTTCAATCAATCAATCAATCA
>CAZMVK010000245.1:0-3379 GCA_964569545.1 uncultured Bdellovibrio sp. | reverse complement strand
ACAAACCTATAGCAGAAAGATAAATCGCTTTAATATAATACGAATCACGCTCTAAAACTTTTACTGCACTTTCTGGAGGATTGCTTTCATCTTCACCTAATATTAGATCCATCGTCGGTGCAATGAATAAAATAACGATCGGACCAAACCATAAAAATATATTATAGTCAGTGATTGCATTTAATATTAAAGCGTTAATTGGAACGCCAGTTAAAAGGACTCCCATCAACCATAAATATTTCTTGCTATCATTCCATTTCGGTTGAATCTCAAAAACATTACTCATATTTCTACCCCATCACCTTAGTCTCGACAAAAATATCAAAAAACTTTAGTTTAAATTAGTAACGCGAATCCCCGAATTACCCAGAAATAAACTTAGCGAAATTGATAGTTTAAATCATTGTAATCGCGTGGATGCGGCAAGACGAATAGGTCTAGTAAAGGAAATATACACACACAATAAGTCAACTTATCCAGAATGTGTATCACAATGAGAAACGTACTCTTTAGAACGACAAAAAAATCTTGTTGAGTCTAACTTGTGACACGAAACTTAAAACATAACCATATGGCGCAAATAATTCACTAACACTGATAAGCAATTATTAGATAGAATTTCGGTGCATGAAAAATAAACTCCAAGTAAACAAACAAGACCAGCATTTGATCGAAACAGTTATCGACTCAAAAATTGTATACCCAGGCCAATATCTAAAAATATGGCGTGACGAGGTCGAGCTATCAAACGGGCACAAATCATATCGCGAATACATCAAACATCCCGGTGCCGCGATGGCCATTCCGTTGCTAGACAACAATACAGTGCTGATGGTCAAACAGTATCGACACGCAGTCGGCCAAATTTTCCTTGAGTTCCCTGCTGGTAAAAAAGATGAAAATGAAAATAGCGAACAAACTGCCGCTCGAGAGTTGCAAGAAGAAATCGGATATCAAAGCAACAAACTGACATACCTCACCCGCATTCACCCCGTGATTGGCTACGCCAATGAACACATTGATTTATTTTTGGCAGAACAACTGAGCAAAACAAAAGACAATCGAGATCACGATGAAATACTCGATGTCATCAAAGTATCCATTGATGAATTAGAGCAAGCTGTCTGGCAAGGCCAAGTGACCGACGTCAAAACCCAGATTGGCTTTTTTTGGTTGAAAAAACATTTTCAATCTAAAACATAACCTCTTGTACGAATAAATCATTCACTGATTTCATTGCTAATCCTCTAACTAATAACTAATTCTCTATCGGAAAATCAATCCAAGCCTCACCCTCAGGAAAGCTCTTTGGTTTTGCCTGAGTTTGCTTTTGAAATTTCAAAAAAGCAGTGTATGCACAAATCAAAGCTTCAAAGGCATGGTAATTATCAATCATGCTTTTCATGTCTTGTTGGTAAATAAACAAACCATACTTATCTGCCATAGCCTGTAAAAACAATCGACGACTTTCATCACCACCGACCGAGTGTCGATAATGGCGCAAATGACTTTTTGCAACTTTCAATTCCAAACCCAATCGCCAAACTGATAATTTGGGGAAAACCTCGATCGCTTCAACTTGTAAACGACGTTTAATAAAAGCAGCTCGCGCCAACAGCGGAGCTTGATTAGCACCTAAAGCATGATGAATTTCAAAAGTCTCCTCTAAGCCATGGGCAACAAAGGCTTCGATACATCTTTGCGTGTAAGGCGTAAACAATTTATTAGGTCTTTTGTTTTGATTCACTTTTTGATAAAAATTTCGAAGCCAAACAATCTCCGCCTCTTCACAGCTCTCATATCCAGGACATTGCAAACGACAGTTGATACATTTTGGCATTGATAGCGGCACATCAAAAGCAACGGACTCTAGACGATCCTGATATTGCGTGACAATTTCATGGATTTTAAGATCAGCCGAAATAAATTCTTCAGTTTTAATTTTTTCATACAATCGAGATAAAAAAATCTTTTTCTGATCAGTAAAATAATCCAAAACAACCAGACAGGCTTTGTCGGCCTTACCACCTGATAAAGACAAGCCAATAAACCGAATTGGCTGTGACAGCTTATTATCGAGTTCATCTGCTAATAATATTTTGTTTACAGCAACTGAAGCTTTGTCAGAGACTTTGCCTTTTGATTTAACAACTGCATTATCTAAAAACTTTTTAGCTGTAGCTTTCTTATTAGCTTTGTTTTTAGCTATATCTTTGGCAGCATATTTAGCTTTAGCCGCAGATTGAGCCGCGAATTTACCCGTAGTTTTTGTTACAGTTTTTACTGAATTTTTGCGACTGGTTTTGCGTCGAGAACTTGAAACCCTGCTGTTTGACAAGCGTGTACCACCTTTTCTCGGCTCGTTGGCGAAACCCAAACTAAAACACAACCTCCACCACCGGCTCCACAAATTTTAACAGCTTCTGCACCAGCTTGCAAAGACACTTCCGCTAATTTTTCAATCTCAGGGCTAGAAAATGCTTTGGCCAAAGCCACTCGCGCTTTAAATTCTTGTTGAAATAATTTTGGCAACTCTTGCCATTGATGATCATGACATGCATGAAATGTTGCTTCCGCAATTTTTTTCAAATCATGCAAAGCCTGCATCGTCTGCGGATGTTTTTGCACAGCATGAGTTAAAACCTCAAAATTATTCAAACCCGAATGATGAGCTTTCCCTGTGTACACTAAAAGAAAATGTTTTGCTAATTCCGAAGTTTCGCGATCCAAGACTTCTTGTTCAATACCGTTTGCTGAATAATGCAAAACATTAATCCCCCCGCTGGCAGCAGGATAATAATCTTGTGTTCCAGTCGGAGTATTTAAAACCTGAGCTTCTAAATGATGTGCCACCTGTACCAATTGATGAACGCTGGCAAATGGCTTTTCACAAAAAATAGAAAAAGCTTTCAGCAAACTGATAGTCAAACTGGAGCTGCCGCCGAGACCACCACCCACAGGACTTTGCGAACGCGTGCGTAAGCTAAAACCTTTTTGCGGATGCCAATATGACAACTGAGCTTTCAATAAATCCAAATGACGATCTTTATCTTGCAAACACTGCTCAAGATTATCAAATTCTCGTTGATATTTTAAATCTTCAGATATCAGTTCAATTCGGGTGGAATCTGCAAATGGAGTCAGCTCCACCTCGGTATAAATATCAATGGCGACATTGATGGTCGATGCTCCTCCTAAAAAATTATACAGCGGCCATAAATCCAAAGTTCCACCAGCCAGATCCACCCGAGTCGGAGATTTAGTTTTTATCGTTTTCATTTTTTCACCTTCCCGGCATCTTGCAATTTATTATTTACTGGGATTTTAGATATATCTACTGAACTGTTTTTTAAATTTGCTTTTAAAGATTCAGTTGAAT
>CAZMVK010000244.1:0-3413 GCA_964569545.1 uncultured Bdellovibrio sp. | reverse complement strand
TTGTGGTTTTCTTTTTCTTGGGATCTTTTAAATCCACATTGATCACGGGCTTGGCATTGCCGAATTCGTTGCTTGGTGGATTTGTTATTATGTATGCTATGGGTTTTACGATTAACATTTTAACATTGCTGGCATTGTCTTTAGCGGTGGGGCTGTTGATCGATGACGCCATCGTCGTCAGGGAAAATATTTTTCGCCATTTGGAAATGGGTAAATCACCAATGCGAGCATCTATTGATGGTACGAAAGAGGTCGCACTTGCGGTTTTTGCTACCACCTTGGTTGTGATTTCGGTATTCGGTCCAATTGCATTTTTACAAGGGATCATCGGACAGTTTTTCAGGCAATTCGGATTGACCGTTGTTTTCACCATGATCATTTCGTTGTTTGATGCTTTTACGATGGCACCAATGCTTTCGACTTATTTGGCAAAGAAAGACGATCACCACAAATCTGATAATTTCATCGGACGTATGCTGACCAAATTTGATCAATTTCAAACATGGCTGGAAAATAAATACGAAGCGACAGTTATTGTAGTTTTAAATCATAAAATAAAAGTGTTGATTGCCGCTGGTTTGACTTTTGTATTCAGTTTAATGATTACGGCTTACATTCCAAAAAACTTTTTGCCAGCCTCGGATACTGGCGAGTTTATGGTCAATGTTGAATTACCATTGGGCTCTTCGCTTGAAAAAACAAAAACATTTATCAGCAGGCTTGAAGAAGAACTGATTAAGAATAAAAACATTGATCGTATGTCCTCAGTGGCTGGTTTTTCAAGCCGTGTTGAGAGCAATAAAGGTTATATTTTTATTGGGTTAATACCTTCAAAAGAGAGAAAATTAAATACTTCTGGGGTCAAAACCGAAGTCCGTGAAATTATAGCTCCATGTTTAGAAGCAGAAAAAAAACAAAACTTAATTGGTAAAATCAGTTTGGCAGATGTTGATGTCGGTGGTGGAAATCAAAAACCAGTGCAATTGATTTTATCAAGCGAAGATTTAGATTCTCTTTCTGCTTATGTCGACAAAGTGAAACCGCAAATTGAGAAGATTCAAGGTTTAACGGATGTGGATACAAACTTTAGAACTGGCAAACCTGAATTTCAGGTTTTGTTTGATCGTACGAAATCAGAATCATTAGGCGTATCAACCGTGACTGCAGGAACCGAGCTGCGTGCGCGAGTAGAAGGTTTGAAAGCAGCTAAATACCGTCAAAACGGTATCGAGTACGACATCAAAGTTCGTTTGCGTCCTGAAGATCGTGATTTAAAAGCGCAGTATGATACGACGCTGGTGCCGAATGTGAATTATGATATGATTCCATTGAGAAAAATATCAGCTGGTAAAGATGCCTTAACCTATGCGCAGATCAATCGTTTCAATAAAGGTCGATACATTCAGATTGATGGAAACGTTGGACCAAAGGGAAATCTAGGAACGATCACAGATTCCATTGTGAAATTGATTACTGTCGATCCGGAATACAAATTGCCGACTGGAATTAATTATCAATTTATCGGGCAGGCCGAGGACTTTAAAGATTTGATCAATAATATGTTGCTGGCGATTGGCTTGGGCGTATTACTGATTTATTTTGTTCTAAGTTCTTTATACGAAAGTTTTATTACTCCATTTGCAATTTTATTGGCTTTGCCGTTAGCAATGAGTGGTGCTTTTGGTGGTTTATTAATTACCGGCAAGAGCATTGATTTGTTTTCAATGATCGGGATCGTGATGTTGCTTGGGGTTGTGGCGAAAAATTCTATCTTGGTTGTGGATTACACCAAAACTTTGATGAACGAAGGGATTGCGCGCAGAGAGGCCTTGATCAAAGCTTGTAAAACTCGTTTGCGTCCAATTCTGATGACAAGCTTTGCGCTTATCGGTGGAACAATTCCGATTGCAGTTGGTTTGAATGAAGCTTCCGCACAAAGAACATCTATGGGTGTTGCCATTATTGGTGGAGTGATCAGTTCAACGTTTTTAACACTTGTCGTGGTACCTGCGGCTTTTGGTTATATCGATGATTTTGGTCATTGGTTGTCACGTAAATTGACATTTATCAATCACGGAGCAGCAGAAGAAATAGCAGCGGAAGAATCTGGAAAATAATTAAAAAGTTCATATATTTTTTGCCACTGAACATGGTGAGTATGAACTTTGTTTTCCAATATGTTTGTTGTTTTTAAATTGTTATTTAAGGAGTCATTTAATTTATTGTGTGAGACATGAGTTAAATCTTCTTTTGAAATTTCATTTAGAATATCAGTATTTAAAACGTCAGTATTTAAAATATCAGGAGCAGTGATTTTAATCTGTTCCTGAGTCCATGGATGAATAAATTCTAAACTCTCAGCTCTTAAGCACAATCCTGGAATTTCTAATTTTTCTCGAAAAATAATATTGTGCCGAGAATCTCCGTGCGAAGAATCGCCAATCAGGGGATGCGAGATGCGGTTGAAATGACGTCGTATCTGGTGAAACCGACCGGTCAGTGGTTTGACCTCGATAAGAGAATAACGAGAGCTTGCATGCTTTTTTTCTACAGAAAAGGGCAACTCAATTTTAGCTAAACATTTATAAACAGTTTGAGCTGCCAACATATCTCCAGAAGAATCAGATTTAAGGTCGTAAGTAATAATTCCTTCATTGAGTGGATGTCCGCGTACCACAGCTTTATAAGTTTTTTTTGTTTGTTGTCTGGCAAATAAATCACAAATTTTACTGGCAGCCTCTGGATTTAAAGCAAAAAGCAAAACTCCGCTGGTGCTGACATCTAAACGGTGAACAGGGTAAACCCATTTTTTCATTTTATTGCGCAGTAAATACAAACAAATCAAATCGCGCGAAATCTTATATTGTTCTGATTCGTGCGGGTGGACGTGATAGCCGCTGGGTTTGTCAATGGCGACTAGGTTTTCATCTTGATATAAAATATCAATCGGCAAGTTGATAAACACCTCGCATGGATCTGATTTGCAAAATCTTTTTATTGAATTCGCTCCAGTCATCGTGTTCAGAAATTGGTGACCACATTTTTTCGATTTCTTCGATTAACAAACTGCAAGCTTGATCATTATCAAAATAAGGATGAGAAAAGAAATTTTCATTTGCAGGCTGAAACTTGTTAAGTTCCTGAATCAATTCCTGACCCATTGGTATTTGATATAAATGAGCCTGTGGAGATTTTTGTATTCGATCGCCAAGTTTTGATTCGCCTCTGGCAAGATCAAAAAAAGCTTGCTCAAACGGAATCTGAGATTGAGAGCAAAATTGAAAAAACATCGACAACAAATTCTGTAACCTTTGTGAATTAGAATTTGGATATTGAGTAGGATCTATGCTTTTATTTTCATTAGAATTAGAATTAGAATTAGAATTAGAATTAGAATTAGAATTAGAATTAGA
>CAZMVK010000243.1:1062-3420 GCA_964569545.1 uncultured Bdellovibrio sp. | reverse complement strand
ATCTGGCGATTGGACCCACATCACCCGCGAAGGTCGACTGGGAGAAATAGCCACCAAATTTTCAGGATACGAGAACTGCAGTTCAGATTTTTTCATAAATAAGCATTTTCATTCTTTAACTTTTTCATAATTGAGCAGGCCAATATTAAAGCAGAGAAAAGCTGATTGATGAAAATCATTTCCAGCACAACTCTTCATTATTATTTAATGTCTGCCAGGCTGTAGCATGAATTGCTTAAAGAATGAAGAGGACAAAAAAAATGCGGAGCTTTTCGCTCCGCATAGACTGAAGTGGGGAACCACCAAACCCAATCCAGTCAAGAAACCACTAACAAAAGGAGGAACCATTTGCTTTGAACTTAAACAATTAATCACATGGGGACATTTTGAGGTACCTGTCAGTCTTTTCAGCCTGAGAGGCTCGATCCATCCTAGATCTTTCCCCCGTCCCATCGAAGCCTCCGTGCTTCTGTCTTTAAGACAGAACAAACAGCCAAAAGGGTTAGTTCAGAAAATATATTTTGTAAGAAAAAATGAAATATCGCGCGATAATTGACCTTTGACTTTGGTCCAAATAATGACTTAGCTTTAAATCAAGCGCGAGTGGTGGAATTGGTAGACACGTACGTTTGAGGGGCGTATGCGCAAGCGTGGGGGTTCAAGTCCCCCCTCGCGCACCATCTATGACATTTTATTGAGGAATCTTAAACATGGTAAAAATTAAAACGAAGTGAGCTCCCTTAAGAAGCTTTCTCTAAAAGCCTAACTCTTTTTTTAACCAGCTCAATTTTATTTTGAAGATCTTCTCTGACGTAACCATTAGGAAAAAGTATAAATTCTGGTTTTACATCAAAAGCTGTTGCTAGAATAATCGCGCGGTCATCACTGATGCGCGATTTGTTGTTTTCTATACTTGATAAATTAGTCACGGCCATAGATGTAATTTCAGATAGCTGTTTTAAGGTCCAGCCTTTTTTTTAAACGGAGCTCTTTAACTACATTTCCAGGAGTTAATACCATTCTTGATTTTCTACTCATTATTTCCTCCTATAGTCATGTGGTGTAACTCGTTCTACATTCACGATTTCAAGTTGACCACTTTGTGTCGGCTTATAAATAACTCGCCACTTTAAATTTAAACGACAAGATTTTAAACCCGTTAATTCACCTTTAAGTTTTTCATGGCGTCAAGATTTCCTAGGAGGCCTCGTGACTCATGTCCCAATCTGCGAAAGCTAATGCTGCTGGATGAACTTTTAGCGCGCGAGCCAAAACTTTTGCACGATCTACGCCCATAACAATTCGATTGTGTTCAAGAGAAGAAATTGTAGCCTGCTTTAATCCAGATTTTGCAGCAAGCTCCGATTGAGTTAAGCCTTGTAATTCTCGATAAATCTTCAAAGCCTTGCCCGGTGTTAATTTTCCATACTTTTTTGCTGGAACAAATTCACCCTTAAGTAACTCTTTAACTTTTTTTCCATTAGCCATATTTATTTCCTCCTATAATCATGAGGGGTTACTTTTAAAACTAAGATTTTGATCGCAGAGCCTTCAATCAAGTAAATCACGCGCCACTGTTGATTCAAAGAAGAAGCCCTTGCCCCTTTCCATTCACCCTTAAGAGCATGATCCCAATAGCCGTTTATTTTCTGGATTCCCAGCGGACCATACTGCTCAATTAAATTTTTCCAAGCATCAAAAGAATCCCGAATCTCAAGCGGAGCTTTCTTTAATTCTTTCTCAGCTGATTTCGCAATTTCTATCAACCACATTATTTAAAGGTAATATAACCTATAGATAATGTCAAGGAAAGATCTAAGCCTCATAAATTTCTGTCAACGGTAAAGACTCTTTTTTGATTAAACTCAACAACCATCAATTGAAGACTTGTCACAATACCTCCTTGGGAGCTTTAATCAGCCAATTGCTAAAATCTGTCACACGATAGAAAAACAATTCAGCGCCGGCTTTGAAGTTCGAACTGGATAACAAATTGGCCGCGATTCCAGAGAAAAATCAGCTTCAGATATTTAATCTTAGGTACAAACAAAAACTATAGAGAATATGATTAAGCCCGCCTTCAAAGAACATTATGCGTGGCAAGGAAATTAAATTAATTCCAAGTCGTTAATTTCATTTAAATTTTAGACTTACACCCAACAATGCGGGTCAATTAAACAAAGTCGAACTTTTTGACAGTCCTAAGAGAATTTATAAACCCTTTTGTGCATCAACAAAATCTATAGCTACTCTGGTAACATCTCGGTTTTTAATCTTTAATTTAAGAGGATAAAAAGTGACTGATAGGGTTAATAACAATCCATTACGGCGACCTTTTGATGACTCTCATGACCGCTG
>CAZMVK010000243.1:0-1052 GCA_964569545.1 uncultured Bdellovibrio sp. | reverse complement strand
CTGAAAAGCAAAGCGAGTCATCTCAATTGCTCAAAGAATGGCCATTGATTTCAGAAGGAGTCTTTGGGTGAGCAGAGTTATTGGTAGTCCTACACAAGTTGCTGACTGGTATCTCGTTCGAGAAATCGGCGAAAACATCTTTTGGATCAATGAACCTGCCCATGTCAGTTTTTATATTTTTCGTCAGGGGCATCGAGCCCTGTTTATCGATTCTGGCCTGGGCCTGTCAAATGAACTCGGTCAATCATTGCTACACCATCTAGGAATATCTGAGTTTGTGGTCTACTGCACACATACCCATTGCGATCATGTCGGTTTAAATCACATGGCAAAGAGTGTTTTTCTTTGCAGAATTGAATGGGAAAAATACCTTCGTCAAAATGAAGTCGCGCAGCTCCAGGGCTATTATTCACTGCTGAAGGATCAAAAAAAGTGGCCGTCTGGGATAGTTATCAACGACAGTATTCGTAATTGGAAACCTTCTAGCTTTATTTTGGATGGCGATGCATTTGAATTTGGACCATGGAGGTTTCGAACTTTCGAGGTTCCTGGACATACCAGCGGCAGCCTTGCATTTTTTGAGCTAAACCAAAACAACTTATTTCTTGGCGATATGGTTTATTCTGGAACTTTGTATTTTCATCTGACCGACAGTAGTTTTGGTCAATATCAATGCTCACTGACACGGATCAAAGAGCTTATAGACAAAAGCGACCGCCCGATTGGACTGTGGCCATCACACAACCAAATTCCGTTGGATTCTGACTTCCTAGGGGACGTGAAGACGACTATTAGAGCGATAAACAAGGGCACAATCAACCATGTCCGTACGTGGGCAAAAGATGCGGTTTTTGAAGAAGGTGTCGTCTATGTGGATGGGCTTGTAAAAATTGTCTTAAGAAAGGACGAATACGATGGTCTTCAAATTATCTAGATTCAAATCGTTCATTTCCTTCTCGGTGGCAATTGCCACACAATTTGTTGGGTGTCAGATTTTGGCATGTGAAATTCGTGTCGTGGTGACAGGCTTGATGATTGAATCAGACCCGATC
>CAZMVK010000242.1:2976-3446 GCA_964569545.1 uncultured Bdellovibrio sp. | reverse complement strand
TTTGTGTACACAGACCCTGAAGCGCTTGGCATCCCCCAAATGTCAGACAACCAAGTCAACTCAAATGGAACTATTTCTCGACAACCACCTGTCGCGCGCTGTGAAACGTAAAAGTCACTGATTGATTCCCAAGGGTGCCAATCAGGTAAATATTGCCCCACACAGTAATTAAAATACAAAGTCTTTCCGATTGCATTTTCTCTGATTAATTTTTTTATAAGTTTAGGCCCCTCAAAATATTTCATTGTACAGCTGGGGGCAATCACCAACGGCTTGGTTAAATTTTGATTTTCATTATTTAAACTTTCAATCCGAGGAGCATCCACCACCGACGCTTCAATAAACATATTCTTTCTTGCCACAAATGCTAGCTGTGCATACTTCATGTGTAGATCTGGCGGGGTTGAAATGATCACTGAATCAAAAGCACTCAGAGCTTGAATATCAATCTTATCAATTATTTTAGTGTT
>CAZMVK010000242.1:1708-2966 GCA_964569545.1 uncultured Bdellovibrio sp. | reverse complement strand
ACGCACTCTACGCTTTCCCAGATAGCCTAAACCGATGACTATTGCCTTCATAAAACCACCTCACGCAAAACACTCTCTGCAGCTAAAAAATCAAAAATATCATCGATTTCGTAGCACTGAAAACGTTCAATTTTAAAATACGTTGATTTTTTAGTATAAAATGTCTTTTCATCTCGAAAAGCCGGTACTTTGACAATGTATGCAACTCCGTATGGAAAAAAAGCTTCTGGCAAATCTTGACGACGAGACATGGACATACTGCTATTAATCAAATTTTCATAACTATCGTCTTTAATTATTTTCATCAAATAAGGGTTGGCGGAGACCTCACCAATAGAAACAATAGAATCAAACCTTGGCAGTAATTCAATTTTTTCAAGCATATTATCTATATCATCATCTTTTCGCAACGGACTGGTCGGCTCTAACAAAACTAAATAATCATAGGTCTTATCAGATTTTTCTAGAGTATCGAGCAAATCTAAAACAACATCTACGGTAGATGCTTGATCTGTTGCCAAATGATTTGGTCGAAGAAATGGAACTGGCGCATTGTATTGTGTCGCTACTTTGGCAATGTCATCGCTGTCAGTCGAAACAATCACATCATCAACATATTTACTTTTGAATGCAGTCTCTATAGACCATGCTATAAGTGGCTTACCAGCAATCAATTTGATGTTTTTTCCTGGCAAACCTTTGCTACCACCACGAGCCGGAATGATTGCTAATATTTTTTTACTATTTAACATTTTCTAAATCTCCATCAATAAGCTCGTCAGCAGCATAATCTCGAAGAGCTGATCGACCAATTAGTTGATAGTATTTCATAGGAGAAATGCCGCTTCCTGGCCTTTTGGTCGTTAAATTAAGATTCGTAAATTTTTCGCCTTTAGAAATTTTAACTGCTGCGACAAGAGATTTACGTACAATAGAAATATTTTTTTCTTCGACAATATGCGGATACTTCACCCCATCTCCTAGCGCAACAGAGGTATCTTGAATATCTTTAACATACTTTTCAAAATCTGCCGGCTCCATTGAAGCCTTATGGTCCGGCCCCTCAAGATTTTTATCTAACGTTATATGTTTTTCTATAACCCGTGCCCCAAGCGCTACGGCTGCTATGGCGGCATAAGATCCCAAACTATGATCTGAAAAACCAACTTTTACGCCCAGTTCTTTCGCCATCGTACGCATTGCATTCAAATTTAATGTTGAGGCACCAGCCGGATATTCAGTCGTACATTGCATCACG
>CAZMVK010000242.1:0-1698 GCA_964569545.1 uncultured Bdellovibrio sp. | reverse complement strand
CATCACGGTAATGTTATTTTTGTCTGTACCATTTTTTGTTAAAACATCGATTGCAGCTGAGACCTCCTGCAATGTACTCATTCCAGTTGATAAATAAACAGTCTGATTTAATTTTCCAATATATTCCAAATATGGTAAATTAGTGATTTCTCCGGATGGGATTTTCCATAATCCGTGATTCAACTCTCTTAAAAAATTCAAACTATACAAATCAAACCCTGTCGAAAGAAATCTAATATTTTTAAGTCGACACACTTTCGCTAATTCTATTTGATCCGCCTCCGACAACTCTAATCTCTTTAACATTTCTAATTGGGACTCAGACTTGCCTGTATTGACCTTTTGATATTCGGCCATATTTGCATTTTTTGAAGTCAGCAGTTCAGATTTAAATGTCTGAAATTTAACTATATCAGCTCCACATTTTTTTGCCACATCGACCAATTCAATTGCCAGTGATAAACTGCCATTATGATTTACGCCCACCTCTGCAATAACCAAAACTTTATCCACAAAAAAAACTCCCTGCTGCGACAATAGCTTGAGACGGAACACTGATTGCTTCTCTGATAACAGCATTGCTTCCGATAAAAACATCATCAGCAATTTCAACATCACCATTGACGCAACTTGCGGTAGAAATATGGCAGTGATTACCAACTTGAACATCGTGCTCTATCAACGCTTTTGTATTAATGATGCAATTTACTCCTATACGTGCACCCGCATTTACCAAAGCCCCATGCATGACAATCACACCTTCGTCTAGAGTTGCATATTTAGAAATATAAGACTGAGCTGATACTACAGTAGCTATATTCGCACCTTTGTTTTTTAATAGGTTATATAACCTCTTCCGCGGCTCTGCCGATTTTATCTGACCAACAGTCACTAAAAAATAGTTCTCAGAATTAATATAATTATCGATCTGTGTATCATCCCCTAAATAGGGATAATTGAATAAATTCTCGGAAGCTATTTTTTGTTTATCGAAAATTCCTTTGACCTGCCATTCCGTCGTGGATTCAATGACATCAACGCAAGAGCGGCAATGACCGCCACCTCCAACTAAATAAACATTTTTTTTCATAATTTTCTCACACTGCTTGGAAGATTAATCAGGCGAGATGCAAGATTCTGCGATACGGACAAGTCATCTCGATAACAATTTTTAAATGCAGGCAAATTTGAATTCAGTTGCCAAATCGGGCGACAATGAATTTTTCTCTGAAGCGAATCTCGCAAAAAAACTTCACGTTCGTTTAAATCTTTTACCAAGATAGAATTCAACCAACAATTGGCTATGACTCCATTCCTTTCGTCCTGAAATACAAATGGTGTATCAACAAAAAAATTCTTGTATGCATTTGCTAATGTTTTTTTATCCAACAAATATTTTTCAAGTTTTTCAAATTGCGCCAACCCTAATGCTGCATTCAAATTAGGCAATCGATAATTAAAGCCAACTTGATCATGATAAAACTCATATGCATGTGGCTTTTTTGCCGTTGTAGATAAATGTTTCGCACGAATAGCTAGTTCTTCGTTATCAGTTAAGATCATTCCACCACCTCCGGTAGTGATAATCTTATTTCCGTTAAAACTTAATATCCCCAATAAACCAAAAGTTCCAGTGTGTTTTGATCCAACCCAAGAACCTAATGATTCTGCTGCGTCCTCAACCAAAGGGATTGAAAA
>CAZMVK010000241.1:0-3453 GCA_964569545.1 uncultured Bdellovibrio sp. | reverse complement strand
AGGCGAATTAGAGCGGGTTAAAGAGGCTGTTGCTCGTGGATCACGACCGCTGACTATTGAAGAAGAAGATCGCGAACGTTTGCGGGTGATAATGGGAAAAGTGCGAATAAAGTGATTGACCTATAATTATCATATATGATAATTATAGGTTAGGAGATATTTTGTTTTTTATACTCAAAGAATATATTTCTACTGATGGAAAGAATCATTTTCGGCTTTGGTTGGACTGCTTGGAGCTTACCATAAAGGCTAAAATTCAGGTTCGACTTTTTAGAGTGGAAAATGGAAATTTAGGTGATTGTAAAAGCCTTGGCGATGGCGTGTATGAATTACGGTTTATGACAAAATCTGGATACCGCGTTTACTTTGGCAAAGAAGATAGAAAAATTATTTTACTTCTTGCTGGTGGCGATAAATCATCACAACAAAAAGATATTAAAAAAGCCAAGGCGCTTTGGCTTGAAAATAAAGAGAGGTAAAAATGGCAAGACGAACTACTGATTGGAATGAAGGTTTGGCTAAAGACTTAAAAAATAAGGCTTTTGCTAGAGCGTTTATTTTATCAGCCATTGAGGATGGCCTCTCTGTGCAAGAAGTTTTATCTAAAGTGGTTAGAGCCTACGGGATAAAAGAATTTGCTCTAAAAATAAATTTACCGAGCTCTAATTTAAGTCGAGCAATCAATCCAAAATACAACCCAACTTATGAGACTCTAAACAGACTTTTAAAACCATTCGGATTAGAAGTTGGCATTAAGCCATTAGGAAAATCAGCTGCCTAGTTTGTTTAACTAAGAAAATATACGGCAATAACCGCGATCAATACTGTTCCAACCCAAATTGGGAACTGTTTATTCGTTCTCATCTACCCGTTTCCAATTGTTGTCGAAATTTTTCCTTTAAAACATTTTTATAAATTTCAGTTCCATACTCTACCAGGCCATTACCAGCATGTAATTTTTCATGTTCTTGCTTTGAAGTTGAACTGTACCAATTCTCAAACCTGGATTCAAACTCTTGATTGGCTGAGTGCTCTTTAGATTTTACTATTAACGCCATCTCAGCCTTTGCTTTTTCTATTTGCTGAGCAAACTCTAGCTCTATCTGCCGCTCTTCTTCTGTCATGCAGGCCAAAATGGCAGAATCCCCTTCTACTGCCAATTCTTTGAGCTTTTCGCAGAACATAGCTAATGGGTTTTGAATACGACTCTGTTGAGCAAGCCATGACTTAAACTTGTTTAAGAACTCTTGTACAGTCTCCGGGCTTAGTCTTTCTTGTACCAAGTCCCTGATACTTGAGTTGACCTGCATCGGCCCAATTGGATGAACCGCGGTAAAATTTAAATCTTTGAACCAAGTTGGTTTTTCAAACTTAGGTTCCAGTGAGTTAGTTAGATTATTATTTATAGTACTAACTAACTTACTAGAGAGGTTTGTGCCGGCATTTGTGCCGGGTTCTGTGCCGGCATTTGTGTCGACTTTATTTGCCTTCAATTTTAAATAGTCTCTGTTTTTTGCGTATATTTTTATAGCATCAAAGGAGGCTTCCAGTTGAATTTCTTTTTTACCCCGACCCAAAGGAACAGACTTTGAAATGTATCCTTTTGTGACTAATCTTTTCGTTGTCGTTGGCGTGCTTCCCATGCTGACAGCGGAAAAATGAGAAATCTTTTCGTAAGTCGTGATAAATGAATAACTGGCGGATTCAATGAATTCCTCGAAAAGATGGACAACAATTCTTAACTCATTTTTAGAAAGAGAGTTGACTTGCTGTTCTGACATTTTGGCGCTCAAAAAATGATCATTTTTCACATTTTTTGTGTCGGCATTTGTGCCGGGTTCTGTGTCGGCAACTGTGTCGACTTTGTGCCGACTTTGTGTCGACTTACCAGTCTGTATGCTTTTATTTTGAGTGGAATGCTCTGTTTGTGTCGACTTTGTGTCATCATTGTGTCGACTTTGTGCCGACATATGAGAAGTTTTTGTGTCGGCAATTGTGTCGACTTTGTGCTGACTTTGTGTCGACTTATTGTTCTGTATTTTTAGGTCGCATGAATCGCCTAAAACAGAAATAGGCTTATCATTAATAGGGTGCTGCGACTCGTTAGCCTGTGGTGCCTTGTTGTGCGAATACGGGGCTTCTATGGACTGTGGTGAAGCGGGGTTAGAAGTATTTGAATTGATCATTGACGAACGTCCAGTGTCGACCAACAAGTCAGGTCTATTGCCTCTTGAGAACTTTTTCTTTTGTTTTTCATTGGCTATGGCCAAGAGTTCCTTAATATCCGGCATTACTCTTTCCTAACTAAGCTCTAATTTCTTTTTTATTGAGATTTCGGATTCCTAAAATTTCCTGAGCAAGCAAGTCAAAGTCCTCGCGCGCAGAAGCCTTTTTGAAATCAAAAATAGATTTTTTCTGATCAATCGCCGTTTTTACATCGGCACTTCTTTTAATGACCGTCGGAAGAAGTTTATCGCCATAC
This sequence comes from uncultured Bdellovibrio sp., assembly GCA_964569545.1. GTDB lineage: Bacteria > Bdellovibrionota > Bdellovibrionia > Bdellovibrionales > Bdellovibrionaceae > CAZMVK01. Next base: position 971 of record CAZMVK010000241.1, on the reverse strand, counting down.
TCAGTTCCGTACTCCATGAGAAACTTATGCGACAGAGCCTCTCGACCATCGTATAAGGTAAACAATAAATTATAGTCTATTTCTACTCTGTAATCTTTTGAAATGCGTTCAATCTCGCCAATTGTTTTTTTCAGTCCCTTTTTACTAAACTTATCTGGATTAACTGGAATAAGAATCTGATCAGAAGCAAGTGCAATGCTGACGTTTAAGGGGCTGAGAGATGGATTACAATCTATAATAATAAAATCGTATTTTGATTTTACTTGTTCGACATATCCGCTAATAAAATTTCGTAGGTCTTTGCCATATTTTGCAATTAGAATATCTAATGTCGAGTTTTCAAAATCGGAAGGGATTAGGTCCAAGCCATCATTGACGTTCAAAATGGTGTCCTCGATGTTGGGACATTCGCCGTTTACAACGTGATATAAAACAGGCTGGTCAATAATGTCTATTCCACAGCTATCAGTAAGGTTTCCTTGAGGGTCTAAATCAAAAAATAAAACTCTAGCGCCGTACTGATTCAGCCTGACCCCTAGGTTAAATCCAGAAGAGGTTTTGGTTGATCCACCTTTCAGCATTTGTAGGGCAATAGTTCTAGACGGGTAATGGAACCCGCGACTCTCAAACAGCTTTCTTGTATCGCTGGGCTTAAACGCGGATTTGTTGCCATCTTTAAATGGCTCTAAATTTTTTTGTTTTGCCGCGATTGAAATAGCTTGTGGAGAAACAGAAAATATATCTGCTATTTCATTTTGAGTTATAAAAAACTTGTGTTTTCCTGTTTCAATCATAAATCCTCAATTCTCTGTTTAGATGCCGTTTACGAAAATGGCCATTGAATTCAAATAATCGTAAATTGCGATAGAATAGCATGCAAATAGTTTCTTCGTCTGGTCCAGTTATGTCTGAAGCCGTCATTTGATACATAATATTTGTTTTCTCATGTAAATTACCAAACACTTTCTCGA
>CAZMVK010000240.1:0-3499 GCA_964569545.1 uncultured Bdellovibrio sp. | reverse complement strand
AAAAGACACTTGGTCATTTGGGCATTTTAGCAATATGAGCCAGGGAGAATCTGTCATTTTAAAATTAAAAGAAAAATTTGTTAAACATCAACAACAAGAAGAGCAAAGAGTAAAATCAATGCTTAACAGAAAAGATTTGTTGGCTAAAAAAGAAAACTTGATGTTGATCAATTTAAATCAAAAAAGTGCAATGCTTGATTATGTATTAAAGACTTTGAACGCCAGTGGCAGCCAAATCTCTGTTAACGATCTTCAGTCTCTGATTGCAGAGCGTGGCATGAACGTTAAAATGGCCAATAAAATGTGTGAATTTTGGTTTGATCATTTGATGCAAACTCCACTGTATTATTTGGCGCCAAATTCTTTTTCTAAAGATTCAGAAAAAGGCCAAAGTCGTTTATTTCCTCGTCTTGTAGGCACAGAAGCAGACAGCAGTGTTTATAGAAAACTTTGTAAACATCAAACAGCCAACAGTTATTTTGATATTAAAAGCCTGCAATTCATCAATAAAATCGATCAATCCAATCAAGAATTTATTTTACCAATGGCGACAGCTGAAAATGGTTTTCAACATCGTTCTGTTTCTACTGGTGTTGATTTTTCTTTCTCGGAAAGTGTCAGTGAAAATTTATTCGGCGGAACTGGCGGTAAAGTCGGAGCCGGAGGACATGGAGCTGGTGCCGAAATCGAAGGTGGTTACGCTCTAGCTATTTCACGTGCAAGCAATAAAGGAACAGCGGTTTCCATCGGCACATCCCTGGATGTCGACATGGTGCCATTTGAATTGTCGAGCAGCGATTACGAAAAATGCAAAGTGATCAAATTAAACCCTCGTTTGTTTGCCGGTGTTTACTCTTTACTTTCTCCGTATGGTAACGGTTCTTTACCAAAACGGGCCAATCCACTGCTATCTTTCAGCTCTATCGAAGACACCTCTTTTGAACAAAGCCGTGAGATTTTCTCTAAAGGTCTAATGTTATGTGAAGGCGCGCCTCGCAAACAAAAAAAATCTATGAAGTTTGTGGAAACGTATTATTTTATCAATCAACCATTCGAGAGTAGCACTGGTGCTGTCATGAGCAGTCTTGATAACAATCGTCGTCTGTTTGCAAGTCTTCGTGGAAATAATGCGTGGATGAATTTTATGGGATTGATCCGTGGTCAAATGCCAAGAATGGACAGCGAAAAAGTCAGAATTCTAGATGCTGGCGACACCACCAGCGATAAAGAACAAAAATACATCCGCTTTGGTTTGGAAAATGCTTTCCGTGGCGTACAAAAATGGCCAGGCGTATACATTTCAGAATAACTTCAGGAGCACAACAAATGCGAGTACGAAAATCTTTAATAAAGAGCTATAAATCATTGCCGAGCAAAAATATTATTTATTTTCTCGGCTTGTCAGTGTTCTTACTGTCTCATCTTCCAAGCTCATCACAAGCAAATTTAACAGCAGTAAAATGCCAAGGCATTTACTCTCACAAATCTTTACTTTCAAGATTTTCCAATCCCGGCGTAGCTGAGAAAATATCTGAAATACAGCAGATGAATACACATGTTTTGTATTCCCCAGTTTCAAGCAATCGTTTTACGCCAGACATAGAACATTCTGAACATGAACGGATTCAGTTTGGCGATCCTTCGGTGATTTATCTTACCGACCGCTCCACACCGCATAGTTTAGAACACACTCGTTCATTGATCGCAGATCATGAAAGTGGTTTTATCCGCAGTTTTGAAAGCGAGTATTCTGCCCTTGAACACCTACTAAAGTTTCAACAAAACAGTCCAGAAGTGATAACTCATTTGCACCAAGTTTTTCAATTAGCCAAAATCACAATTTTAAAACAACGAGCCTATGCTGCTGAACTAAAAAAATTAGAACAAGAAGAAAAAATTGCTGCGGGCCCTAACAATCGAAACTCGCGTGCGATTGAATTTATTCGCGGAGATAAATTGCGATTGATTTTAGATTTTCGTCATTATTTTGCAGATCCCTTGCGCCGATCATTGATTGAAATCGCGCCAAATGGAATTTTGCTGACCAATAATCTGATCAAAGGAAATGTCGATAACTCGGTTAAAGTTTCTGTTCAAATATATCAAATGCTCATCTCAAGCATTTTAGAATCATTAAATTTTGATACGACAGCTCGACTGAGGGATTTTATTCCAGAACGCCGAAGACATTAAGACGTGCTTAAATATAAAGTTCTGGCTGATTAAAACATTTTTGAAAATGACGGCTCATTTCTGCCGCATGAACTCCGTCCATAAAACGATGGTCAAAAGTGATCCCCAGCCTCATCACAGGACGAACGACAACCTGACCATCAAGAACCCATGGTCTTTCGCGGATCTCACCAAGGGTCAACAGCAAAGGCACACGTGTGTACGGAACCAATGGTGCCCAAGCACAATCAATCCCCATCCCGCCAACATTGGTGATCATCACGGAACCAAATGGATCACGGGGCACACCTGCCCACGACATATTCAAACCAATATCATAATTTAAAAATGAAATAAGATTAAGAACCCATTTTACCAATGGAACTGGAACAATCGCCATGTTGTCAGTTGATTTGGTCAACTCGCCCACTCCACCTTTTTTAATATGCGCGGCCCTTGTCCCAAGCTGCTCTGCGATTTGCTCTAAAGAAAGATCTTCGACCTTACGCAAGGTCACACCAGATAATGTAGCTTTACTGACAGAGTCTCCGTCCTTGCCAGGAATATTCACCTGATAAAAAATGTCGACGCTGTCACGATTGTAGATGTGGCCTCGACGAATCATACCGTTGATTTCCGGACGATCTTTCATCACATTGGCCAAAACCTTGCCAACAAAATGTGTGAGAGTTAGCGGATACTGACAATTTTTTTGTTTATCTATCAGAAATTTTTTAGCGTTCGAGACATCCATCTCAAGCAAACCATAGACGGAAGGATCTCCGGCCGTGCGCCAGGATCCCATCGCAATTTTGCGAAACAAGGAATGAATAGGTGCTTTGGTCAGTTTCACAAGCTTGATTTATAGAGTTTGATCTAAAGCACGTTCAGGCAAACGAATCGCCACATCTAAAGAGTGTGACTGTTGTTTGATAGACTGATTTGGATTTTGCACTACACGTTGTTGCAGCTTAGTAAAAATAGGTTCACGAATCGCCAAATGGTTGTCTTGCAATACGCATTGACGAGCCATTTTTTGTTGAACATGAATCACAATCGGTGCTTTTAAATTTGCTGTCATCAAAGTCGGATCATCTGGAATCGTGATAATCGAAAATAATCGGGTGCCTTCGTGCGAAGTCAGCTTCAAAGCTTCTAAATCAGATTTGGTCAAATTGACTTTGTAATTTTCAGTGAATAATTCTGGCTCTAGAACTGGAAAGGCAATTGCTGGTTCATCGCAGCTCTGCAACCAAGCAAAGATCTCATCATTTGGATCATCTAATAATACGAATTTTTTTAAATCAGAAAAACCCAAAATTCCTTC
>CAZMVK010000239.1:0-3675 GCA_964569545.1 uncultured Bdellovibrio sp. | reverse complement strand
GGTAAAAGTTTTTCAATTTGTTTGAACCAGTTTGGCATTTTGATGTGGATGCGATCATGGCACCAGTCGTGTTCGCTTTTGTTTAAAAGCGGGCAGGCTTGCTGATGTGTGCAAGGGGCTGCGATGTGGAATCCTTGTTCGATCAATTGTTCACGAGTTTTTAAAAGCTTGCGGCCATCTTCGCGTGTTGCTGGTTCAATTAATATGACAGAATGAGCTTGCAACAACCAGTCGGGCAAATGGTTGTGTTCGGTCAGTGAAAATGAACATAAAATAGTTTTGTCATCGGTGATCGAATGTATTTTATCAGGTGTATGAAAATTCTTTTCAAGATTTAGATTTTTTTCAGTCAACGTTGCCTGCAGAATATTGAGAAACATTTGATTAGCAATTCCGGATCGTTCGACAAAAGAAATGTCTTTGCTGGAAAACGAAGAAAATGCAAGATCGGTTTTTATCTCATCCGATGTGTTTTGCGATTGTAAAACTTGTGGATCTAAAGCTTGTGCCAATAATACAGGAAGACTTGCTGCGCCCAAGCCGCTGCCGAAATCTATTAAGCCTTTGCGAGAAAGCTCAAAATTATTTTTTTTAATTTGTTTTTGGCACTCATCCCAAACGGCTTGCGCACGTAAATAATTTAAAGGCAAAAAATAAGCTACCTGAGCTATTTGGCACCAACGTTCTTGCCAAGGAGTTGGAGCCAAAGGTTGGTCGATATAAAAATCACTCATACGCAGGACGCAATCTGCAATGTTTTGGGCTGTGGCTTTCTCTTTTTGCAAGAAGGCTTCAATAGCAGCGGAAAGAGTTTCGGGTAAAGAATAAGAAGGTCTAGTTAACGCGAAAATATTTGAACTCATTTAATTATCACCTGGTTTGTAATGCTAATTGAAGAACTTGTTCTGCATCAATCAATGGCATGCAGGGATGGCTTGGACATTTGTCGCCTAAACATTTTTTTTGTGCTGGGCAGTTCGCATCAGGGGTGATCGATGTTGCCTGGTCTCCGCGAGGTCCCCAGCGCAAAGCTCTATGAACCAAAATCGGTGAGTAAATGCCAACGCAATGAGTGCCACAAGCAGCGGCGAGATGTAAGACGCCAGTGCTTGGAGCGATCACCGTTTGTGCGTTACTCAATATGCTGAGCAGTTCGCCTAAATTCAGTTGTCCTTGCAGCCAGCGAATCTGTGGGTGTTTTTGCCATTTTGCTCTTAGCGGCGCTAAATACTTTTCGTCTGCTGATGTGCCAGTGATAAGTACGGGGCCGTGAGTGATCAATTTTTCAATCAGTTCGCTGTATCTTTCGCTGGGCCAGTTCAATGCCGAGCCCGCCATTCCGGGATGAACAACAAAATATTTTTTTGGTTGAATGGCGAATTTTTCGAACAGATGGCGAAGAGTTTTAGCTTCTAATTTTAATATCGGCGTTTGTTGTGAACTGAAAATTACGCTTGAAGAATTGTTTTGTGTTTTTTTGCTAGCAGCCAATTCGATTGCAGAAGATTTTTTTGAATTAACTAAATCTTGTTCTATATTTTCTGAATCTAATTTTTGTGAGTTTATCTTTTCTGAATTTATTTTCGTTGATGGGAAATTTTCAGAAGAGTTTTTATCGGTGAACAAAAGTTTTGAATATTTACCAGACTCATATTTTTCTAAAGCAAATTGCATCAGTTCGAAATTATAATCGGCTTCATGTTTTTCAGCCAGTGTTCGAGACTGTCTTAAACCGTGATTTAAGAAAATATAACTGTGCCATTGCGAGCGTCTGCCAACACGTAAAGCAACGCCAGCTTTCCAGCAGGCGCGACTGACCCACCAAGGGGCAAAAAAGGTCACCACCATTTTGGCGTCGACTTGTTTTAAATATTGAACCAATTTTTTTTCAGATTCTTTTTCTGTTTTTAGATCCAACTCTAAATAGCTGCGATGATCGCCTGCAAGCAATCCCAAACCTTTCGGTAAAACCCAGTGTAGGTTTTGCGAAAGGCTTTTGGGTAAGGCTTGATCGATGGGTAAGGTGGCGACCAGGTCGCCAATCTTATCCAAACGAATAAATACAATACTCACTATTGATAGTCCTCTAGCGGAGGGCAAGTGCAAACGATATTACGATCACCATAAGCATTATCAACGCGTCCTACTGCTGGCCAAATTTTATTTTGACGAACCCATGCTAATGGGAACGCAGCTTCTTCGCGAGAGTAGGGATGATTCCATTCGCTTGCGGTTAATACGTGTGCTGTGTGCGGTGAGTTCACCAATGGGTTGTTAGCTGCATCGATTTTTTGTGTTTCAACTTTTTCAATTTCTTTACGAATTTGAATCATAGCATCGATAAAACGATCCAGCTCTGCTTTTGGTTCACTCTCTGTTGGTTCAATCATCAAGGTCCCAGGTACTGGCCAACTCATTGTTGGCGCGTGAAATCCATAGTCCATCAATCTCTTAGCAACATCAGTCACATCGATATGCGAAGTTTTTTTAATTCCACGTAAATCAATAATACATTCGTGAGCGACTAGGCCTTCTTTGCCTTTGTACAAAACTGGATAATGAGGCTCTAATTTTTTTGCAATGTAATTAGCACTTAAGATCGCTACCAACGTGGCTTTTTGTAAACCCTCAGCTCCCATCATTTTAATGTAAGACCAAGAGATTGGTAAAATACTTGCGGAACCCCATGGGGCAGAGCTGACTGCAGAAATTCCATTTGCAGGACCAGCTTGCGGAGTTGTTGCATGGGTTGGTAAAAATTCTTGCAAGTGCGCGCCAACACCAATAGGGCCAACGCCAGGGCCGCCACCACCGTGTGGGATACTGAATGTTTTGTGCAAGTTCATATGTGAAACGTCAGGTCCAAATTCTCCAGGACGGCACAAGCCAACAAGGGCATTGAGGTTGGCGCCATCCATGTAAACCTGACCACCATTGGCGTGAATGATTTTGCAAATATCGACAATGCCTTCTTCAAACACACCATGAGTTGAAGGATAGGTAATCATCAACGCAGCCAAATTTTTTGCATGAGCTTCGGCTTTGCTGCGCAAATCTTCGATGTTCACATTGCCTTGTTCATCGCAAGCAACAACCACAACTTGCATACCAGCCATGACTGCGGATGCAGGGTTGGTTCCGTGTGCAGAGCTTGGGATTAAACAAATATTACGATGATGATCACCACGAGACTGGTGATATTTACGAATCACCAACAAACCAGCGTACTCACCCTGAGAGCCAGCGTTGGGTTGTAAAGAAACAGCAGCAAATCCTGTGATCTCGCACAACTGACGTTCAAGATCATGGATCATTTCAATCAAACCTGACGCTTGATCCAGAGGCGCAAACGGATGCAGTTTGTTGATTTCTGGCCATGAAACAGGAACCAATTCTGTGGTGGCATTAAGTTTCATGGTGCAAGAACCCAACGGAATCATTGAATGAGTTAAGGTCACATCTTTGTTTTGCAAATGATGAATGTAACGTAACAACTCAGTTTCAGAATGATGAGTATTGAAAATCGCGTGAGTCATATACGCCGACTGACGAAGCATAGACTGTGGCCACGGAGGTTGTGTCAATGTCTGCAGGTTTTGTTCCGTGATATTAGCAGCTGTGTAAGTTGTGTTTTGTCCCTCAGCAACAGCTTTGCAAATATCAAAGACATCATTG
>CAZMVK010000238.1:2542-3730 GCA_964569545.1 uncultured Bdellovibrio sp. | reverse complement strand
CTGGCATCTGCACCCTTGTTATCTTTGCCTGCTGATTTTTCTTCGATTTGAATTTTGAAAAGTTCTTTTTTCTTTTGCGAATCCTTTTCGTAGATCACTCCAGAAAAATCAGCTTGTGCTTGAGATACCAAAAGACCAACGACCAACATGACAATTTTAAAATTCATTTTCTTATTCCTTTGTTAAACTTGACGGGAAAATATTAAAATCTGCCTTTTGTATTTTCAAAGATTTATTATCTAAAATACAGCGAACAAAATAACCAAAACAAACACCGATTTGCAAGACTGCTAGATCTTTTCCAAAAACAAAGATTATGTCACGCAAATATTCAACTCACCTTGCTCTTTAGCCTAAATTCACGTAGAGCTAAGCGCATCATAATCATGGGTGAAAAAAAATGAACAGCGACCGAAAAAACAATCCTAATAATACTCCTAAAAACAATACCTACCCTCAAGACCCTAACGAGCCCGTTCGCCTGTCAAAACTGATGACGGAACGTGGGATCTGCTCACGACGCGAAGCCGATGATTATATCGCTCAAGGACTGGTTTTCGTGAACGGTGAAAGAGTACAAACCCTAGGCGTTAAATTCACCCGTGATGTGAAAATTGAGCTAGCAGCCAAAGCTCAACAAAAACAAGATGACCTGGTTACCGTCATTTTAAATAAACCGATTGGTTATGTTTCCTCTCAACCCGAGCCCGGCTATCAACCTGCCATTCAATTGCTAACTGAAGAAAACTTTGCAGGTTATGGCATTAACAAGAAAACACTGACTCCACACCTGATCCCCTCTCACCTTAAAGGCCTGGCTGTTGCCGGTCGTTTGGACATTGATTCGCAAGGTATTTTGATTTTCACTCAAGACGGTCGTTTGGCAAAAAAACTGATCGGTGAGAACTCTGGAGTTGAAAAAGAATACCTGGTCCGAGTCCGTGGCCAGGAATTTTTCACTAATGAAAAATTAGCTCTTTTAAGACATGGTTTAGAACTGGATGGGAAAATCCTGAAACACGCTCTGGTAGAGTGGGTCAATAATGATCAATTGCGCTTTATATTGACCGAGGGTCGCAAACGTCAGGTACGACGCATGTGTGAGGCCGTGGGTCTTGAGGTCAAAGGCCTTAAGCGTGTACGCATAGGAAAACTGATGTTGGGTCATTTACCCGAAGGCCAGTGGCG
>CAZMVK010000238.1:0-2442 GCA_964569545.1 uncultured Bdellovibrio sp. | reverse complement strand
AAGGCGCGTGAGGTCTTTACAAATCTTTGTTTTTCTCGTTAGACTGACTCTTTAAGACCAAGGAGTTCATCATGGGAAAAGGCTGGAAAAATCCAATCAAAGCAGCAAACGCACAAAAAAAGGGCGCTGTATTCACTAAATTAGCTAGAGAGATTCAAGTCTCAGCAAAAATGGGCGGAGCCGACCCCGTCATGAACGCCCGCTTGCGCATGGCAATTGATGCTGCTAAAAAACAGCAATGTCCCAATGACACTATTGATCGTGCTATTAAAAAAGGCGCGGGACTATTGGACGACGGCAGTATTATCGAAGAATTAATGTATGAAGGTTATGGCCCACATGGCATCGGTGTTTTGGTTGAATGCCAAACAGACAACCGCAACCGCACAGTTCCAGAGATTCGCACTATTTTTAAAACCAATGATGGCAACATGGGCGAGAGCGGCTCGGTCGCATGGATGTTTGAAAGAGTTTGTTTTATTGAAGGCACCAAAGAAGGCAGCTTTGATCCAGACGAAGAAGCTATTGAAGCGGGCGCAAACGAAGTAGAAAAAGTTGACGAAGAATACAATTTCTACGGCGATGCTAGCAGCCTATCTGAAATCCAAAAAGCATTGATTGCCAGAGGCTGGAAAATTACCACTGCCGAATTGTCTTACAAACCAAAAAATATCACCGACCTCACCGCAGAACAAATGAAAGACGTTTTTACGTTTCTTGATGAATTGGATGAACACGACGACACTCACCGAGTTCACGCGACTATAAAAATGTAGAAATATATAAAGATGTAGCACACACTGCTGCATCTTTATTGAAAAACCAAAGGTTACAAATATTAGTTAGAAAAATATTAGACTTGCGATGAGCTTTTTATCATCGCAAATGCTGTGGCGTAATACCTGATCTGTTTAATCATCGAGAATAGACCATTGGCGCGACTGGGAGAAAGATTTCCCTCAAAGCCAATTTCTTTTAAAAAATCTGGTTGAGTAGTAATAATTTCCTGAGGCGTTGCCCCAGAATAAATTTGTAATAACATGGCAACCAGACCACGCACTAAAAGCGCATCGCTATCGCCCTGAAAAACAATTTGCCCTTGATCATTAAGCCTTGCATGCAACCAGACCTGGCTTTGACAGCCGCGAACCTTGTGGTCTTCGGTTTTTAACTCTTCTGGCATTTCGGGCAATTGTTTGCCCATGTCGATAATTTTTTTATAACGATCTTCCCAGTTTTGAAGACCTGCGAATTGTTCAGAAATTTTTTGACTGCGTTGTTTCAGATTCATATCCAACACTTATAGCAAACACTTGTCGTACAATCTATCAATCAGTTTAGGTAAATACGATTGTGTGTTTGGATTTTTCAATGTTTGCAAAAGAACAGCATCGTGAGACCACGCACCGAGCTTAAAATCACGGCAATCAACCCATTTTGGAAAAATCAAATTGCCACCACTGCTTGAGTTCTCAACTAATAACGACGGCATCACTTGCTCCATCAACCAATCAATTCCATTTTCAAAAATAACACCGCGAGTGTAAAGCTCCATGGCCAAATCCACCGACGTCACATAACCAATTTGCTCGGCTTCTAATTTCTTCCCGGCCTCAGAATAAGATCTAGTCGAATAAACTTGGTGAATAAAAGTCAGCGCAGGAATCTGTGGATATAAACTGCGAATTGTCGCATAAACCTCTGTGTCTTGCTCGCCGTTATCGCCGATTAAAATGAGCTGACTTGGCTTTTCTTTCTTGATGATCTCTACAATGCGATCGACCTTGGTATTCATATAGAAATCCCATGAACTGCGTAAACTCAAGTGAGCGGCTTGTGGGTAATTATTTGCCGTCAAGAAAGTTGCAGGCACAGAATTGACACCCATAAAACGCAGACCATTACTGACATAATATATTTTTACATTTGAAATTTGCGATTGAAATAAACGATAAACCGCATTCATGCCACCGAATTCAATTTCATTTAAATATGGCGCTTGAGATGCGACAGCATCCGTGGTGTTTAAAACATGGGTCGCCTTGATCGTGTCATCCATATCTGAAATCACCAGGGTTTTTGCATTTACAAAAATCGGAAAAATCACAGACATAACAACTAATAATTGAGTGAACCGGCTGATCATTTTTTACCTCATAAAATTTGTTTTAAAAGCAATAACCTAAAAGAATAAAATCAACATGCAAAGGTACCAAATGAATCTAAAAAATTAGACCCAACAATTGGTCGACACAAATTTACCTGTTGAGCTGCCTTGCTGAAATTTACTTGAGGAGAGTACCAAAAATATTGAGTGAGTTATAAAACAACCAATGGAATTCACTCTGAAAATGTCTCAAACTATGACAATTTATATGATTGTCAAAAAAGTAAACACTCCACTGCCATCCTAACGATTTAAGGCCTCTGAATACTTGGCTA
>CAZMVK010000237.1:0-3753 GCA_964569545.1 uncultured Bdellovibrio sp. | reverse complement strand
TACCTGGATTCTTGGATTTTTGGAATCATAGGTACAAATGCTATCAGAATTTTAAAAAAAGGTACAAATCTATCTACGCTGGTAAATGTAGCTTCTGGGGTAAAGTCTATCGCCTATGTTCGTGTAGGCGGAGCCAGTCCGACGAAACGTAAGCTTTGGTATTGTAATTCGTCAGGAGTGTTAAAAGAGTATGATTTACTTACAAGCACAGAAACTGCTTTGAGCTGGAAAATTTCCAATATGACATGTACTACAAATTATTTAATTTATTCGGCCGAACGCAACAGTTTGATTTTCCCAGTATCGCAGAATAATTTGCAAGGGGTTGCCGAGTATCTGTTACCTTAAATAACTATAGTAGTTATTTGCATACAAAACTTAAAATGTAGAAGGTCTTCAGTCCAGCGACAGCCACCAAGCACCGCTGCTTTTGGAAGTAAAAACGATCAACAACCTTTCCAACAAGTTCTTGTTGGGAAAATTTAAATCACTTCTTCTCAAGATGGTACGATTCCATCGAATGTTTGGTTTTGCCTAAATTGCTAATGGCATAAAAATTCGCAGCTTTGGTATTTCAAAGTTACTGGCGCATTGTATTGCTACCGACGACTCCGTAATATAAAATGGTACTGTCTTTGAACTGTAAAAGATTATGTGCTGTCGGTTTGGTTTAAAACATTTTATAGCTTTGAAGACTGTGGTTTTTGTTTACAGTTGTTTAGCAATTATTGTCACTCCAGCGATGGCCTTTGCTAGTGGTTTAGATTGTCATGGGTTGTATCTTAAAACCCAGATAGATCAAAGCGAAAATATATCTCCGATTATTAGCTATTTTGAATCTTTGAATATTCAAATCCAAACTGGTAGCATGCTGACGATTCAGCTCCCGTTGATTCGGGATTTGCCAGCTCAATTGCAGGTTCAGTCTAAAGATGCCAAGGAAGCGGTTGGGCATATCAGTTATCAATTTGCAGATTTCAGAAATACCCATCTTGAGGTTGGTTTGGTCCGGGTTAACAAACTGTATCGCAAACAAGGTATTGCTGATTTTTTATATCGAAAAATGTTAGAGAAAAATCCACAAACTAAAACGATTTCCTGCAGTTTGGCTGATGTCAATTTGGAGGTCATGGTAAATGTATTGATTTCTGCCTTGTCATCTCACCGGTCATTTAATCAAAGAGCGCTGGAGCAATATAAAAGAAATGCAGAGAGTGAGTACCGCAACTCCAAGCGAGAAAATGGTGTTGTTTATCACAGCGAAGAAATGTTTGATGCTTGTTGCTCCATGATTTCGTTGCGTGATTATCCTGTGGGATTGGTTGAGCGAGCCCTTCGAACAACGCCGTCGTTTCGCGTGACTGAAAAACTGGGTTTTAATAAAATCAAAGAAATCAAATTCAATCCCATTTCGTTGAGCACATATGATGTCGAGTTTACCGTTGAACGCGGGAACTGATTCATAATCTCTGCCCCAGCGATCAATCGTGTGAAGGGTCGCGCCACCCAGAACTGAGTTGTTTTGCTCACAGCAGTTGATGATTTGACAGCGAGCTTAGCTGCGGGCCGCGTGGGTTTTTAGCACATGTCTTGCGATGAGCCCTGTTATGACACGAACAAATTAGTGTATGCCTGATTTGTGTTCAAGAGGGCAGACTATGATTTCTAGATCAAAGACTATATTAAGGCTAGTTCAAGACCTCAACAGAAGTCTTGGATGAAGGAAAGACTTTATAACGTTAAAAACGTCATAGTATCATATTTTTGTTACTATGATGATTTTTGTGATATAATGATACTTATGAAAAGTATAGCTGAGAACACTATAAAAAAATACCTCCCTGGTCTAAAAATAAAAGGACAAGTGATACATCTTAAAAATCTTCCTGCGATTTACCGTGGACTTTATGATTTTGAAGAACTTGATATCCATGAAACACCTTTTTTGCTTATTAAGGTCAAAGATAAAAGTCTTGGACCAAAAGACTTTAAAAAACATAGTAAGAGATTAAAAGACAGTATCGATTATCTCCAGATTTGGTTTCTTAATGAGCTACATCCTCATAAGGTTCGTCGCATGATTGAAAATGAATTAAATTTTATTGTAGAAAATAAACAAGTCCATCTCTCTGCTATCAATATTTCGATCAAGGTAGAAGCTGAAAAAGTAAGGATGGTACAAAAACTATCTGGATTAAGCGTCAACATATTGATTCGAGAAATTTTGAAATTTGATCTTTCAGGAAAAAGCAAAGTTGAAATTGCTGATCTCTTCAAAGTATCCAAGATGACTATGGGAAGAGCAATAGAGCCGTTATTAGTAAATAACTTGTGCGAGGAACGCAAGGTTGGGGTTTCAAAACAAATTCAATTTAAACCACAAACAGAGCTATGGCTGTATCTACAAAAAAATATTAGATCACCAATTAAGGAAATTATTTTCCTTAATTACATTCCAAAAGGTCTTCCATATTCGGCAGTGTCTGGCTTAGCGGAGCAATCAATGCTAGCGGAAGACATTATACCTTCATTTGCTATTGATAAAAAAGAGTTTGGCAAGAAGTTTAAAAATATCCAGCAGTTTGTTTTGGAGGATGATGCAAATGCAAGAGTTGAGATATGGGATCGCCCACCCACTTTAATCAAACAGGGAACTGTCAATGCAGTTGATATCTATCTCATTTTAAAAGAAACAACAGATGAGAGAATTAAAATCGCATTAGAGCAGCTGCTAAGAAAACACAGCTTGGAAGTAGGAAAATTATGGTGAGAGGTTTAGATCATTTTAAAAATTATTTCAGACAATATTCTGAGAATTTTATTTTGGTTGGAGGCGTGGCCAGTTATCTGCTTCTTAATGAAGTCGGAGCCAGCAAGGTTCGACCAACGAAGGATTTGGACATTGTTGTTTTCATGAAACCAAGTGATGATTTTCTAAATGCCATCAAAGAATATACAAGGCTTGGAGGTTATGAAATTCAGAGAGGAAATAAAGATCTGGCTGTTTTTTATCGCATTCAAAAACCTCAAGATGCGCAATTTCCAATTATGATTGAGCTGTTCTCAGCAGTTCCATCAGGTTTTGAGCTTTTTGAAAATCAACATATTATTCCTGTTTTAAACGCCGAAGGAGCCCAATCTTTATCGGCAATTTTGCTTGATGATGATTACTATACAATCATCAGGAAAAATGCCATCGAACGAGATGGCATCTATATCTTGAATGAGCTGGCCTTAATTCCATTTAAAGCAAAAGCTTATTTAGAAATTAAAGAGCGCGGAGAGGATTCTAAAAATTGGAAGAAGCATAGATCTGATATCATAAATTTAGCTGTTACTTTTCTAACTGAAGAAAATAAAGAAGAGCTGACCGGGAAAGTTCGAAATCACTTCGTAGAGTTTATGAGCCATTTGAAAATGGAACTCACAGCAGAAATTATTTCTGGTGCTTGTAATCAAGATATTCCAGCAGAAACAGTGATTAGCCTGCTAGAAGGAACTTTTTTATAAGATTTTTTATCCAAGAGCTCTTGGACTAGGATTTTAATTCAGAGTAAAAAAAAGCAGCGGCCATTCTGCAAACCCATCGAAGGTTTTGTTATACCTAAATTTTCTACGTACAATGGCGAGATCTTGCAATTCAACCTGCCGACAACACCGTAAGTGTGAGATGTTTCGTCGAACTTGTTGACATTTTTACAGCGGTTCCTAATGAAATCCTGAGCCACGTGGGGCGCGGCTCTTCAGTGTATG
>CAZMVK010000236.1:0-3787 GCA_964569545.1 uncultured Bdellovibrio sp. | reverse complement strand
TCTGACTTAAAGTTTAGGCGGATAGAGCGTTTTTTGTTCATCTCCCTATGGGTGACCTGGGTCTCTTATGCCTTCTCTGGCCTGAATGCTTATGTTACTCAAACATGGGATCGAGCAAGAGTCTGCCTACGGGTAAGATATCAGGACTATGAGCTGCTTTGATCAACAGAGCTTGATCCTCAACATCATCATATTATTGTTCTAAAAAGTTAACTTGACAAGGTAAGGTATTTTGCCTTACCTTGTTTAAGGTATGAGTAAAGCATCACAGATTTTCATTAGTAAATTTGCAGAAAAACAGATCAAAAAACTTCCTATATCGATTAGTGAAGCTTTGTTTATCTGGGTTGAATCTGTTGAATTCTCTGGAATAGCGGAGGTAAGAAAACTTAAGGGCTACCATGATGAACCCTTAAAAGGGCAGAGAAAAGGCCAAAGATCTATCCGACTTAACAGAAGCTACCGCGTGATTTATGCCGAAAATGAAAATAAAGATCTGATCTTAATTACAGTTATAGAGGTGAATAAACATGAGTACTAAAAAATTATCGCCAATTTTAGAAAAAAAACATGGGCTTGTTACATTTGCTTTATTTCTTCGAGTTGCTCGCGAGTCGTTAGGACTTTCGCAAACTGAAATGGCAAAAATACTATCGATAACAAAAGGTACTTTATGCGATATTGAAAAAGGTCGCCAACTTGTATCCGTTACACTGGCTAAGAAAATAGCCAAAAAAGCGAAATTATCGGAAGCTTTGGCCATCAAAGCCTGCATTCAAGACCAGTTAAATAAGGCCAACGTTCACCTTACGTTTAAGCTTATTGCCTAGTTTCACCAAATGCAGCTACATTTTGTGACCAGAATCCTTAAGTTACTCAACCATGGGTTCGAGCAAGCCTCTGGCTAAAAAAACGACAACTTTTAAAAGTTCACATTGAGTATCGTAAAAAAATCAAACTGAACCCTTCAAAAAAAGCTACGGCACCTATTCCAAATTGTATTGTCATTAGTACCTGAGCCCCCCAAAAACTATAACTCACAGAGGAGCCAAATCTGTTCAAGCAAACAAATTGATAGTCTCCGGCTCGCCTGCGATATACGTTTTCCGAGATAGCTGTTCCCGCCAAAACCATAAAAAAAATGCCTAAAGTTACAAGACCTCCTGAAGCAAGCATTAAAAATAACGACCGCTTTTGTTGGAAGTCCACGCCCATTAATAATAAGACCCAATAGGCTATAAAAAATAATATTGTTAATGCAAAGTTAACCAAATTAATTTTTAAAATTACTTTCGTGATGTGTTTTGTTTGAAACATATTTTATTCTACATCGGCATTAGACTTTGTCACGCAAAGTAATCCATCTGCGTAATGGCGTTAAATTTAAGCTGACCCTATTGCTCAAATTTAGCTGCCCCTATCGGAAGCGGTTATTGGCAAAAAGGCTCGCCATTCTTAGATGGTCAGCAAAGATTGACTTCAAAAGATGTTACAAAAATCACTTAGAAAATAAAAAAGCTGCGACCAAAAAGTTCCGCAGCTTTTTTGTAAAATCAAATTCAAAACTAAGAGATTATTGAACTGCTTGCCGAGGCTTTTCAATTTTCAAAAACATCATAAGAATCGGTAAAATTAAAAATAGTGATAAAATTACAACTAATAATTGTAGACCAGATTCTGGTGCCCAATATATTTTTTCGCTTAAATAAAAATATTTGATTTTCTTCTGAGCTTCGAAGTAGATAAATATTGTATATGAAATAGCTGTCAAACCAATAAAGAAATTAAACCATTTAGAAAAACTACCTAAACTAACTTTTATCATTCCAATAAATGATGGAATGATAAGTGAAAAACCAACGAAGGCCGCTGAGTTTCCCCATGTCGTGCCTTCTGAATTTAAACAAAAATCAGAAATCAGAAATCAAGAAAACAAGGTAGCTCAATGCCAAAAGTAGACATTTAAGAAGCTTTCTAAATAACATATTTACCTCTTAAAAACGTTATCTGAAGTGAACATCGCTGTCCATCAATCTATTCCATTTGCGTAACGGAATTAAATTTAAGCTGACCCTTTTACTCGATATTATTACCCTACTCTCGAAAACGATCATGACTAAATCATAATCACTACCTTTTTTTGCCGTACCATCGAGAAAGACTGATAATTCAGTGAACAATAGCTCCAATCTAAGAAATGATTGGAGCTATTGACGGTTTTCACGTACTCGTTGATTTCACGATTATTCAGTTCAAAATAAAACGGTACTGCTATCTTGAAAAAGTCCTATAAAAACTTAATTACGACCGCAGTCTTGCGGTTGAAAAACGATCGTTTCGCCTCCGAGACCATCTAAATAATAATTATTATACAAAACCTTACTGAGCATACGAGTAAGCACAAGCCGATCAGGCATAGCTTCCCACGTAGAATTATCCTCTATTTTTTGCAAAACAAAATTCTTCTTATAATGGGAGCCACTGCTTTCAACCACGCTATATTTTGCCGCATAAAAATTTCGACCGGGTCCGCGTTTAAAAAACTCATAAATGTTCTCGCCATCATTTATCACCATTTTGACAGAGTTCCAGGATCTGGGTTGTGTCGTGCATAGGATCTGTGCGTTTACAACTGTTGTGCTGATCAATACTGTTATCAGTAAAATTATTTTTTTCATCTTAATACCCTTTCTTGGTTTAATTAAGACGCATTTACACGATAGTTCTTAACTTTGTAAAATTAATTGATTTAATAAACCCATAAGTTATTATAATGAGATGAAAATAAACTCCGCTCAGCTTGAAGCATTTTATACCGTCGCAAAACACATGAGCTTCACCAAAGCAGCGGGTATTTTGCACGTTTCTCAATCTGCGCTTTCTCAGCGGATTGCAAAGCTTGAAGATGATCTCAATGTTACTTTGTTCATTCGGGACCGAACCTCCATTCGACTGACTGAGGCCGGAGAAATGGTTTTAAGATTTTGTCATCTCAATGAAACGACTGAATCTGAATTGTTATCTAAACTGAAAGACTCAAAGCAGGGCTTGGCTGGTATTCTAAGAATTGCTGGGTTCTCTTCAGTCAATAGGTCTCTGATGATTCCAGCTCTGAAAAAGATTATGCGTGAAAATCCAAGGCTATCCATACAACTTATCACAAAAGAGCTTTCAGAACTTTTTGAGCTTTTACGTTCTGGTCAAGCCGACTATATAATCACAAACCAGAAATCTCAATCACCCGACATTCACAGCATTTTTCTTGGAATAGAAGAAAATGTACTGGCGAAACTAAAAAAATCAGAAGACTTTGATATTTATCTTGATCATGATGAAAACAACCTTACAACTCAAAGTTATTTTGCACAGAATAAAATGTCATTTAAACCAAAATTAATACGCTATCTTGATGATGTTTATGGCCTTATTGATGGCGTTAAAAATGGCTACGGCAAAGCTATACTGCCACGACATTTAATTGAAAATGAATCTTCATTAGAAATTTTAGAACCGCAAAAGATTTTAAAAATAAAAGTCTATCTGCAGTTTTTTATTCAACCCTATTATCGAAATTCTCATTCAATTATAACAGAAGAAATTGAATCTTATTTTAGAAAAAAACTGCGACAAGAAAAGTAATCATAAAGATTTATCAAAACTGGAAATAGAATGAAGTGGCTTATGATCAAGCACGAAGCTAGGCTATTAATTAATATCTGGTAATCGGAAACCAGTCACCACCGAACCTAGTCCGCTTTTTTATAAACCTTCCAGAGCCTTTCGATAT
>CAZMVK010000235.1:0-3832 GCA_964569545.1 uncultured Bdellovibrio sp. | reverse complement strand
CTATAAATTCCGTTGAAGCTTTCTATAGTCATCTCCTATTTTTCCAACTTTTAACCAAAGATCCCGATCGCACCCAATAAGATCATCACCGACCCTTAGGGAAAATACACCAAGACCAGTTTTTGCTGAAGAAAACGTATCCGTCTCGACCTCTTTTTTAATTTTGGCAATCTCGGCCAATAGCCACACGCCATTTACCTTTGATAGATCTTCCGACACCAGTAACCTTTGTAAAATGTTGTCAATTAACTCAAGTAATTCACCTTTTTTTTGTAAATAAAATGCGCTTTTCATTATTTTAAAACTCCTGGCTTTGGAAGCCAAATTTGCTGACCACCGCCCGGTTTTCCAAATTTTGGAGCGACAAGCCCCTCAATCACTTCTGTTCCCTTTGGAATAATCCATTCAGACTTTTTATAAAGACCATCCATAGGCAATGCTAAATCTCTTACAGGATTATTAGTGTCTAAAGTTGTTGTCCAGCGCCCACGTTCGTTGGTCGTTCCTTCTTGCCAATACCTGAATACTTTTTTGTCCTCACTTAAAACTTTGATCTTTGATTCAGAACCAAAAGCTTCAATCACCCCACGCCGTTCAGACCCAACGATATTTTCTTTTTTAAGAAATCCTGCCACTTTTTTTAACTCAGAGAAATTACTAATCTCTTCTATTTTTTTACTAGCCCCTTGAATTGCTGCTTTCGCCTCTTCCTTTTCAATAAAAACTACAGCTTTACCGCCGGCCCTTTCTATTCCTCTTTCAAAATCAGCAATATATTTAGACGGAGCATTTAGGATTCTATTTGCATATCTGTACGCTTGACCATTACCCGCAATTACGCCAACTCCAGAAAGTGCACGCTCAGCTAAAATTAATTTGCTCCCAGTTAAAAAATCTTTCCCGGAAAATAACTCATAAATATCTGCAACATCATTTACGCCAGGAGTAAAACCAATCCCCAATCTAAGCATCGACTCATAAAGAGTTTTTTCTAAATCATTTAATAAACTTGGTTCATCATCAATGCGTGGATTAATACCGATTCTCTGAACATCACCTCGCTCTGGTTGCAGATAGTAATCGGATAAATCAATTTCTTGATCCAATTGCGTTGGATTAAACAAGGTCACTTCTTGGCCTGAGTACCCATCACTTTTACTTTGAGTATAAATCTCAGCATCTGGAATCTTTGTTAATTCATCGTAATCTGAAAGGCCAACTTTTGAAGTACGTCTCTCGATGGATTTTTTAAAATCAGACAATTCATAATACTTTCCATTTAATAACTCCGCTTGCTCAATGGCGTCGGATAATTCTGGAATTAAAATTACCTGGTCCTTGATTATACCAGTGGTTTTATCTTTAATATTTGATGGTAAATTTAAGGGTGCGTTTTTGTCTACCAACTGAAGAATGGCTTTTTGTTTTGACGGATACTCTTCCCATCTTGTTTCATTTTGAAGACTCCATAAAAGTCCCTGAAGTTCGGACTGCGTAATTTTATTACCTCGCCTTAGCGACAATAGTTCTTTGAAATACTCGATCCCGGGACTGCTTTTTTTCCATTGATAAACTTCCTCTTGCGAGGGTGCAGACTTGCTAGAATTTAAGCAATAGGTCTCCGCCTTAATTCTCACTTTTGAGTTTGCAGGAACAATTACTTTTTTTGAATTCTGCTTAAGGACGGAGTAATAGTCCAAAAGCTCGTCGTGCAGCTTCCAATCTTGCTCGGTCAAAGTTTTTTTATTTAAAGATTTTTTAAACTGTCCTAGCTTATTATGAATGTCTTCAGTCGAAGGAAGAGTCTCAATAGTGGACGAATTTTTTATATTTTCTAAAACCTTTGCCTTAGGTTTTTTTTCAAAACTCACTTGTTTTGAAGTCGTTGCGCAGCCATTTGCAATTATGGAACAAATAAGAAATCCGAATACAGTTTTTCGAAATTTGATTTTTTTCGTCGGCCTCATTTTATATCTCCAAATCATGTTTCTGCCCGCTTGTTTTTGACAAGGATAATCTTGGCTTTGGCTGAAACTATTAAACTACTTTTTTCTTCAAGTTGAATGGCCCTTTCCATGAGCTCCTTTTATTTGTTATACCGCCATAGAATTTTGATCTGAATCATCTAGGTCAATAATAAATTTATCATAAATAACTGTCGGAACACTTTTTGTGCGCCCGTTGTCTTTGGTCGATTCAATTTTTAAAATCCCTAGGCCCTCAAGAAATTTTACTTCCTTTTGAATGTAGCCTTGATCCTTACCTAAAATTTTAGCCAACTCATAAATGGACTCAGGACTGTGCTTTTGAATCGAACGAATGATTTTAGCTTTCATGGGATTAATAAAAGAATCCACCAGATCAAGGCTTTCAAAGAAAATCACGTCTGCAAAAACTTGAGACTCACCGGCAATGGCTTTTTTCATGCTCGCAAGCATTTTTGAGCGGTTATTAGGCCTATATTTAAATGTCATCGTTTTCATTCTAATACCTCCTCAAGAACTCCGAACTCATTTTCAACCAACTGCAATTTTTGGCTCAGGTATCTCACTTAAGTCTACATCTAAGTAAATATGATCATAAACAACTATCGGTTTAGTTTTATATCTCCCGCCTGAGTCTGAGACCTCAAGCTTGATCATGCCAATTCCAGCCAACAGCTTAACTTCTTTAAAAATATAAGCCTGATCTTTATCTAACAATTGCGCCAACTCATACATTGATTCTGGCTTATGCCTACGAATAACACTTAAGAGCTCAGTCCGGGTTGGACTTAAAAACTTTTGCATTTCAGCTAAATCATTAAAATAGATAATATCTTTATCAACCTGTCCAACACCGTTGAAAGCTTTTTTAATAGAATCAAACACAATAGATTTACCATAATTTTTATATTTCAAAGTAAGTGTTTTCATAGCTAAATACCTCCGTCTTGAATTATTCCAAACTTTGATCCGACTAACTGCCAAAACAATTTTTCCGTTTCATCAAAACCAACCCACTCAATATTGGTTTCTAAGCCATTCATATGAAAATGAGGTCCTTTCGGTGGATGGCAATCTACTAAGATGGAGTCCTCAGGATTACTGATCAAAAATGCGATCAAACTGAACTTAAGACCTTGAGGATATTTTTCACCCTCAGGGAGTGGGATCTTCCAAACAATAACAATAACCCGCAGCCGATCCTCAGGGTTTAATACAGAAAAGGTAAAATCTAGATGAGAAACAAGCTCTGCCTTCATATAGAATATATTAGATCATATATGACCTAATATATCAATTATTAACATCTACGCAACCAAATATGTGTTTTGTTACCTGGTCTGGGCTTAATCGCTTCGCTTGCCTGGATGAGCGTTTTGAGCGAATCTTGGCTTATGAAAACTCTCACTCATCCTTTGGAATACCCTTTTGTTATTAAACAAGTCTCTGAATGGATTACGGTTTCGGTACCTGACCTTGAAATCACGGTCGCCGACACGGTCCCTCGTGGTGGCGTTTTGAATAAAGATTATGTTACAATTTTAAATTCTCTGATTTTAAAGGCTGCGCGCAAGGTGATGGAAAAGATGCAGCGCTTAGAAGAAGTGAACAAGAAACCCTCACGGCCGCCGTCTTATATCCGGCAAACAATTGCAATTGAGAACAAGGAGAAAATCCCTACCCGCCTTGCAGCTAAATTCCTTGGCATCAGTCAAGCCACATTAAAGCGCTGGGAGGCTCAAGGTGTAGTCAGGGCGACAAAGACTCGCGGCGGACACAGATCGTTTAACCTAGGCGAATTAGAGCGGGTTAAAGAGGCTGTTGCTCGTGGATCACGACCGCTGACT
>CAZMVK010000234.1:0-3851 GCA_964569545.1 uncultured Bdellovibrio sp. | reverse complement strand
AACTAAAATCAGCTGTTTGGCTGCGGCTCAAATTGATTCATACGGAATTGCTGGGCACTTTCTAACTTTCTAAAGAATTCTGACCCCGTTCCGATAAGATTCAGTCATCTTAAAGGGGAACCCACATGTCTTTTCTTTCTATTTTTGTCGGCCTGACTTTATTGGTCATTATCTTTTTAGGTATTAGTGCTTATAACGGCTTGGTCGGATTGAATGCTCAGGTCAGTCGTGCCTGGGCAAACATCGATGTGATTTTAAAACAAAGATTTGATGAGATTCCACAACTTATTCAAGTGATTGAACAATATGCTTCCTATGAACAAAAGACTTTACAAAAAGTCATTGAAGCGCGAAATACCTACGGCAAAGCACAAAATATAAATGAGAAAATATCTGCCTCCAATCAATTATCATCGGCACTCGGTGGATTGATAGCCTTAGGCGAAGCCTACCCTGACCTCAAAGCCAATCAATCCTTTGTGCAATTACAATCTCGTGTCTCACAACTTGAAGGCCAAATAGCTGATCGTCGCGAAGTCTTCAACGAAGCCGTCACTAATTTCAACACTCGTATCGCACAAATTCCTGATGTCTTTTTTGCAAATATGCTTGGTTATTCTCAGCGTGAGCTGTACCGCCCACCGCAAAATGAAACCACTGTGCCCTCTTTAAAAATGAATATTGGATAAAAAATGATAGGCCTTAGCGATCTTTTTATTGCCAAACAAGGTGATGAATTCAAAGTCATAGCTTTTTCCGTTATCACCGGTGGTGGCTTTGTCTTTAATGGAATTAAAAATCTGCGAAAAAAACAAAAAATTCAAGATACACCGACTAGCAAAATTAGCACTGCAGCTCAAGGATTAACAGAAATTCAAGGTTATGCATGGCCAGTAATTCACCAAACTGCAGCTAACGGAAAAACCGTGGCTTTTCATGGAATCCTTATCGAAGAATACAGATCCAGTGGTAAAAACTCAAGATGGGAGACTGTTTTCAAACAAGAAAGCTCAGCACCTTTTCTTGTCGTTGACAATACCGGGGTCTGCGAAATTGTACCAATTAAAGCAGATATCGACACCTCTTCTCGTTGTTGTAAACTTAAAGAACTGACAGAAACACAAAAGTTAAATTTAATTAAAATGTATCCTGAGGCCGCTCAATACCTAGGGCATACAACAGGTGGATTTATCAGCATGCTTTTGGACAAACCCATTCGCATCACAGAAAAGGCAATTTTTGTTGGCTCACCGGTTTTTGCTCAGGGATATTTTCAAACCAGCCACAACCTTCAATCTCATGCATTAGAAGGATTGTCGTCCTTTGCTTTGCAATTAAAAGAAAACTTTCAAACAACACAGTTAGCAAAAGCAAAAGAGAAAAACTTAAATAAAAAAAATTGGGCCTACCAAGCCAATGAACTTTTAAAAACAGAACAAACAACCACCATAGAAATCAGTGGCGAGCTGCATGCAAATTCAGAGCACGGACTGATGGTCGCAGACTGCCATCAAAATGAGTTTTTAAACAAAATGGGATTCAAGCCATATCTTTTCTTGCTTGGTGGCTTATTATTATTATCCGGTGGTCTTTTTTATCTCCTAAAACAACTTCACATTGCCAATTAGCTTACTGCTGAAAAACTTTTCCATATTTTCTAAAATAGTTTTTTTAACAGCCAATTAGCCTTTCAATTTTTAAAACATATTTAAAATAAAGTGACCTAAACTGCACTCAAGATTACTGTATTGAAATGAAAATACTTGCTCTCTGCGGAAGCCTCCGTGACAACTCTTCAAATTTTTCTTTGCTTATGGCAATCGAAAAAAAGTTATCTCATTTGGATACCTTCGAAATTTTTCCGATTAAAGATTTACCCTTTTTTGATCCACATTTTCAATTCAACTCTGAACAACCTGAAATTATTAAAAACTTACGCAATAAAGCCATGAACTGTGATTATATTTTAATATCTACTCCCGAGTACGCTCATGGCATTCCTGGTATACTTAAAAATGCACTCGAATGGCTCATCTGCGAAGAGACGATGAAGAAAAAAACAGCTGTCATTATCGCTAGTCCCAGCGGCGGAAATTTCGTTAAAGAGCATTTAAATGAAACTCTGAAAACTATGGATTTAATTGTTTCACCAAATTTACAATTGATTGTTAAAACAGCACGACAACACATTAACGCACACGGCGATGTTTTAGACTCAAATCTCAGTCAACAAATAGATAAATTTATTTTAAATTTAAACGGAATCGACCTCTGATGAACAACTACGTTAATGCTACGTATTCAATTCGCGCATAATCTAGACAATCTAATAAAAGGGAAACTTTATGAGCAATATTCATCCTGGCCAAATCTACGAACACTACAAAGGCAAAAAATATAAAATTATTTGCATCGCCAAACACAGTGAGACCTTAGAGGATTTAGTTATTTACGAAACACTGTACGAAAACCCTTTAAGTAAAACATGGGCAAGACCTCTTTCTATGTTTCTAGAGATGGTTGAAATTGATGGACAAAAAAAATTACGATTCAAACTGATCGACGAGCAATAATCTTATGTTAGAAATTTATATCGATGCAGATGGCTGCTCGGTTAAAGATGAAATTTACAAAGTTGCGACTCGGTATCAGCTTAAGGTTTTTATTGTTGCCAATAAATATTTACAGATTCCAGCCAACTCAAACTTTCAAATGCAAATTGTCTCTGGCGGTTTCGATGCCGCAGATGACTGGATTGCCGAGACCATTTCAAATGGCGACATTCTAATCACTTCTGATTTACTCCTTGCTGATCGTTGTCTTAAGCGTGGAGCCAAAGTATTAGGACCTAAGGGTAGAGAGCTGACTGAAGAAAATATTGGTGATGTTCTTGGTACCAGAGAACTTATGTCACATCTTCGCCATATGGGTGCGACAAATACAGGCCCAGCACCAATGACAAAAACAGACCGCTCACAGTTTCTGGGAAAACTGGACCAGATCATTCAAGCACTCATTAGAACTAGACCACGCTAAATTCTTATTCTTCATTACACTTTCAAATTATTAAAAAATGAGTGGCACATTGCCAAAATCATTCAGATACAATCACAAAAAAGGACCCCTGTTGTAACTAAAATTTGAACCTTACTGAATATTCAAATTTTGGTCTGTATTTTGAAAAATATAATTTGCTTACATGCAAAATTGAATGATGATTAATGCATGAGAAAAAAACTGTTATCCCCAAGCTTAACTACATGGATTTTAATTTCTTTAGTCATTGGCCTCGCCCTTGGCGTTTGGTTTCCAGAATTTGCTCACTCGATCAAACCCTTACGAACTGTTTTTTTAAATGGTGTTAAATGTATTATAGCACCTTTGATCTTTTCTTCGATTGTGTGTGGGATCAACTCTTCTGGCAGCATGAGAGAGCTTGGCAGAATTGGTTTTCGAGCGATCATTTGGTTTGAAATAGCAACCACCGCCGCCTTGGCTATTGGATTGTTTTTTGTTAATTGGCTCAGACCAGGCGACGGCTTATCTATCGGCCAACAAGTTGACGCCAAGGTCATGCAAGCTTCGCAAACCAAAATGAGTTTTGCTGGTTTTATGGAGCATCTGTTACCAACAAATTTTGTCGAAGCAGTTGGCAAAGGTGATGTGTTACAGATCGTAATTTTTTCTGTCATTTTTGGTTTGGCGTTATTGATGACTGGTCCAAAAGGCCGTCCCGTTTTGGCGTTTTGTGAGGGCATAAGCCAAGTCATGTTTAAATTCACCGAACTGATTATGAAAATGGCTCCGATTGGTGTTGGTGCTGCCATGGCAGGATCCATCGCCGAACATTG
>CAZMVK010000233.1:323-3864 GCA_964569545.1 uncultured Bdellovibrio sp. | reverse complement strand
ATTTCTAATATTTCTAATATTTCTAATATTTCTAATATTTCTAATATTTCTAATAAATAATCCAACTCATCCACTAACAAAGTTTCTAATTCGTAAGGTACAAAAAAACTGCTCTGTTATTTTTAAATCCAATAAGGTTTTTTATTTTAAATGCAAATTCAGCAGGCGCTTATTTTATACCAACCTCAGTTCAATGACTTATACTTATTTGATGGAGAACGGGTGACATGAATAAGAATGAAAAGAGGACGTTTTACGGCGTTACTTGTCTTAAATATTTACAGTGCGACAACCAATATAAGCTACTTGAGTCGATATTGTATCATTCTGAGACGTTGGCATTGTTTGCAATGTAATAGGAATCAACTAACCAGGAGATTTATTATGAACAAAATGATTCCATTGTCTTTCATTCTTTTGCTTTCAGCAGTTTCGCACGCGCAGTGCCCGGCTTCGCAAGAAAGTATTTTAGCTACTTCTGTTTTTTCTGAATGTAATGTCAAAGAGCTCAAAACGGCAAGATCAACTATGTTAGGCGTTGTTTATGATAATCAACAATCTGCTAGCTCAAATGACAGTGACGCAAAAAAAGCTTTATCTATGGCTCAAATCGCAACTGCAAAAGCAACCATCAGTCTGATCAATCAAGAAATGATGCGCAAAGAAGCTGCGAACAGATAAAATTAATTATTCAGCGATCCTTGGTGGTTTTTACCAAGCTCGCTACTCCATTGCAAAAATGCTTTTTGCGCGCGTTCAATTTGTAATTTCTTTTTTGTGGCTTTGTCTCTGATTTTTTTGCCGTTGTGATCACTCATGGGTGGGAACAGGCCAAAATTCACATTGGTTGGTTGGAAATTTTCGGCGCGTTCTGGGTCGGTGATGGCGTTGAGCAATGATCCCAACAAAGAATCTCTGGGTGGTATTGATGGGGCTTGGTTTTTAATTTTCTGATCAACAAAATGAGCGACTAATAAACCAATACTAGCGCTTTCAAAATAACCTTCTACGCCGGTGATTTGCCCGGCAAAAAATAACATTGGATTGTTTTGACTGGAAAGATCGGCGTTCAATCTTTTCGGAGTGTTAATAAATAAATTGCGATGAATGCTTCCCAATTTTAAAAATTCGGCATTTTCCAATCCTGGAATCATACGGAATATTCTGGTTTGTTCTCCGTAAGCCATTCGTGTTTGAAAGCCAACAATGTTGTAAGCCGTGGCGTCTTTGTTATCTTGTCTTAATTGTACACAAGCGTGAGCATCGCGTCCTGTTTTTGGATTGCGCAAACCCACCGGTTTCATCGGGCCAAAGCGCAGAGTCTCGGGACCTCTCTCGACCATGACCTCGATCGGCATGCAGCCTTCGAAAAAATTTGTTGTTTCAAAATGTTTTGGCTCAATTTTTTTGGCAGCTGTGATTTCGCGAATGAAATTTTCGTATTGTTCTTTGTCCATCGGGCAATTGATATAATCCGCAGTACCCTTGTCATATCGATCGGCTTTCCATGCAATATCAAAATTAATTGAATCGGTATCTATGATCGGCGCAATAGCATCAAAGAAATATAAAAACTCGTCACCGAAATGTTTTTTTAAATCTTCAGCTAATTCTGGATGAGTCAACGGGCCTGTGGCAATCACTGCGGGTGTTTGAATTTGTGAAAGTGATTTAACAACGTCGTGACAAATTTCAATGCGTGGATGTTGTTTGACTACCTGACTGACATTGCGAGCAAAGGCCTCGCGATCCATACCCAGCGCTTGACCGGCGGGAACTTGATTTTGTTTTGCGATTTTTAAAATGTATGAATTTAAAGTTTCAGCCTCCCATTTCAATTGCCCAGGTGCTGATTCCGGCGAAAGACTGCCGAAAGAGTTTGAACACACAAGTTCTGCGAAATCTCCAGTTTTGTGAGCCTCAGTCATTGTCTGAGTGCGCATTTCATAAAGAAGCACCGAGTAACCCATGTCGGCCAACTGCAGCGCGCATTCGCTGCCCGCTAAACCGGCACCAACCACAGTGATTTTTGTTGAGAGTTGATCCAAAGATGATTTGTTGGTGACAGCGCTGGTGCTCATGAATAAACCTCTAAGAGTAAGTGTGGGGGATGCCAGCCGTGACCGATAATAAAAATAAAAAACAGCTCACTGCGGGTGCCAATGTCCTACAAGCCCTTTTTGAAAATGGCAAGACACCTTTGTCGGTTCAATTTATTCGTTGGAAATTATGGAAACGATGGCCAGAGTTCGTCGGTGAAACCATGGCACAAGTTTGTGAACCTGTCGGTTACAAAAACGGCACTCTTTATGTTTGGGTTAAAAACTCGACATGGATGCAACAAATGGTTTTTATGCGCGATCCATTGCGCGTGACTATAAATAAAAAATTAGAGATTCAGTACGTCAATGAAATTTGCCTAACCATGGATCGACGTTCTGTTCCGCGAAATGCTTCGGACTCGGATGCCTTGCGTGAGTCGATTGCTAATATTATGAAAAATTCTCCGGAGGATTGAGCTCATGATCACACTTGTACAATTTCCTAGATATCGCGGTTTTCCAAACATGAGTCCATTTTGTTTGAAAGTTGAAACATATTTGAAAATGGCGCAGATCCCATATCAGGTGCAAGGCACTTTTGATTTTAAAAATGCGCCCAAAGGAAAAATGCCTTACATCATTGATGAGGGTCAATATGTTGCGGACTCGGCTTTTATTCTTGAGCATCTGGTTAAAAAATATGGCAACAAAGTCGATGCTCATTTAAGCCCTTTAGCGGCTGCTCAAAACCATGCGTTTATCAAAATGATGGAAGAAGACATGGTGCCAATGGGTGTGTATATGCGTTGGGTGGATGAACAAGGGTGGAGCCAGTTTCAAAAAATAATTTTTGGTAAAATGCCATTGCCACTGCGTTTGATAGTTCCGACGATGATTCATCGTAAAATGAAATCACGATTGTTAGCGCAGGGGATTGGTCGTCATTCGCGTGAAGAGATTATTCATCTTGCAGAAAAAGATGTGCAAGCACTGTCTGTTTATTTGGGAGATAAAAAATATTTTTCTGGTGATCAGCCTTGTACCATGGATGCAGCTTGTTTTGGTATGATCGGAAATATGGTTTATGAAACGATCAGCAATCCATTAACAGATGTTGTAAAAAAATATCCAAATCTGGTAGCTCACAGCGAACTGATGTTGAAAACTTATTTTCCAGAGTTTGTGAAGCCAACTTGAACTGATCTCAAAAATGCCTCTTGCAGGAAATGAATTTAATCATTTTCGTTGTCGATGGATTTTCGAGATGAGTTCGAAATAATCCGTAGGTCTTATTTTGAATCCTGAAGAGACTGACGCATTAAATTTCTGATCGAGTTGGGTCGGTTGGAGCCGTTGATCATATTCTTGAGTCCGTCATGCAAGCTGGAATCATTTATCAATGCACCAAGAGTGCCTTCGCCACGATCTATTTTGCCTAGGATGTGTTGCAGTTTATCTAATGAGTCGCTCATTTTTTTGTGATCTTGTTCTTTTAATGT
>CAZMVK010000233.1:0-313 GCA_964569545.1 uncultured Bdellovibrio sp. | reverse complement strand
GGCTGCGCGTATCTGCTGAGGTGGCTTTCATGTTTTCGCTGGCTTCGGTGAAATTTTTCATCATTTTTTCTGTGCGATTCTCGTCGGCTAACGATTTTGTTATTTTTTTCAGATCTTGAATGATGTCAAAAATCAGAGCGGTCTGGCCACCTTTTTCAGATAAAATTCCCATGAGGTCTGATGCCGCAGCAACAACTAGGCTGTCACCATCATGTACACTGGAAGTGGTTTGGTTGTTTGGTTTGATTAAAATGTATTTATCACCCAAGGCACCTTGTGTGCGAATTTCAACATCAGAACCTTCGGTGATTCG
>CAZMVK010000232.1:0-3888 GCA_964569545.1 uncultured Bdellovibrio sp. | reverse complement strand
GTCGTTATGACTTTGTTCACACTGGCTCGATGTGGCTTTGCCCAGCGCACATAGTATAAACTATAGCCCCCGATCAGTGGCTAATTCAATATTTTTCTCATTATAGACCCCGATCATGGTCTATAACTTAATTTTTACCAATATTAGCACCCGATCGGGTATCAAAAAAACTATAACCAAAGACCTTTATTAGCTCTTCAATTGCAAGCACTGTTGAATTCTATTCGCTCAAACCTTGAATTATTCAACCAACCGACCGAACCATGCTGTGATATTTTACTGAAACAATTTTCAGTCATTACCTTCTTGCCGAGCCCCTATAAAAAATGAAATTCCAGAACAAAATATATTTTCTCTAGACAGCCTGACCAATCAGTGAGAAATCACCATTCTATGAGCAATAAAAATATTGAATTTGAATTAAATGGCAGCGAATACATTGAACTTAAAAACCTTCTCAAGGTCAGCGGACTTTGCGATACAGGTGGTGCCGCTAAGACCGCAATCGATCAAGGCGAGGTCAAAGTGGATGGAGCTGTTGACACACGCAAAGGCCTTAAAGTTAAAACTGGCCAGATTGTCACTTACAAAGGCAATACGATCAAAGTTATCTAAGCCCAAAAATAGTGAACAGCTACGGTGTTGTCGGCAAATCGAATTGCAAGATTTCGCCACCGTATGTTGAGACAAACATGGTTTGATTGTCTTTGAAGGTAATTTGGTTGGCGCCTATGGTGACGACAAATCCTGCAGCGGTGCGAATAGAAAAATGATCTGTGGTATTGTCACACCAAGATTTTCCTGATGAAATATCGTAGCAGTAAAGACCGCCGGTTGCTTTGAAATACCAAAGTTGAGCTCCGTCCGGGGTAAACGCATAATTCAAGAATGAGCTCGATCCCAGGGTAAAAAGTGTTCCCAGTGTTGCTGTCGAAGTGTTGTCAGGTGTCGTGATATATCGCATTTTTGTACTTTCTGTGAAATAGAGACGATCACTGCCGGATTGATAATTTAGAAAACAATTTACACTGTTGCGACAAGATGTATAGAGCGGAGCTGCAGCCACGGCTCCTGGGGTTGTGATATCAGCGCTTGCGGCAGTGTTGGAACTCGCTAAATAATTCCCGCCGATAATAATTGGAGTGACCGAGTTTGCAAAATCCATATAGCGAATAGAGATGATGGGATCATAACCAGTGGTCACATAGTTCGGCAAAATGAAAAGTCCACTGCTTCCCTTGATTGCAAAATTATGATATCCACCATAAACAAATAATGCATAGTTTGCAGGATTCGCATTATTGGCGGCCAGCTGTAAAAAACTTGATGAAGACGCCGTTGTCCTTCGAACAATTTTATTGTTAACGTCCAGACTGACGACATCACTGTTGATGCGCATCCACGGAAGACCTGAACTATCAAACATCAAAGGCAAGCCATTACCTGGAGCATAAGGATTTCCCATGGTTAAATTTTTTGAGACTGTCGTTCCTGACACGGGGACGGCACCTAAGCGCGCCTGATTTCCCCACAGATGACTGACTGTTCCTGTGCTTGGATTTATATAGCCAAAAACAACACCGGACTTTTCCATAAAATAAAGTCCTTCAGGAAATGCGGCTTGATTGGGTTCCGTCGATTTTTTATAATAGATTCCCGAAAAAGAACCTCGAGCTAAACTTTTATCTAAGCCGTCACCCAAAAATGGTTGACCACCAAAAACTGTTCTCAGTTGATTGGTTCCATCAAAATATCTAACAGCAAAATCAGATACGGAATTGATTTGTGCGCCATCAGCAAAATATAAAATACCTGAGCGAAACTGAGGCTGTGTTCCGATCAGTCCACAATAAGCTGTTGTCGCTGTTCCGTCAGCAGAACAACCAGATACCGTCGAATTATAATTAAAAACAGTAGTCGCAGTGTCACCGTTAGCGCCAGCAGTATTGATCGCAATTTTTTCGATTGCAGATCCTGTTGTTCGATAAATCAGACCATCTGATGGGTTGTAAATACCTGTCCCTACTGGGCCAACGGGAGCACTGATGTTGGAAGAATAAACTGTGCCATTGATAATTTTGTATCTAGCGCCACTGCTGTATGGAATCACCACAATTTTGTTACCGTTTTCCCATGGGACGATGCTTGACAGACTTGGATACGGAGTGATCGAAGCTGGTTGAGAATAAGCCGTATTACCACTTGCAGGATTTGCCAAGGTGCAATCGCCAATAATTCTGGTGGTGGTTCCAGGACTGCCATCTGAGTTTTGAGCGATTTTAATTATGCGTTTGCCAACCGTCTGACCTGTTGTAGAAGTGACGGCTACACCGCCACAATAGGTCCAAGTGTATAGAGAGTCTTGTTCATCAAATGATCCACCAGGGGAAATTTGCAGAGATGTCGCTGCGGTCCCTCCATCATCACCAAGACCGCCGCCGGCGTATTGGCGAACCCATGAATTCGTAAAATCAATCTGGTAAATGATTACTGCAAGGCCTCCGCTTTGAACAACTCCAACATATAATCTGCCCTTTGAATCAAAAACCAGATTATTAAAATTCCCTGCAGGCAAAGCAGGGTTTGCAGGCAGAGCTCCATTAGCTGGTAAATTTGAAGTTGTTCCAGTGATCACTGTCGAAACAAGTCCTGTTTTCGCATCTAGCTTTCGAATACCTTTTTGGTTGTCGCTTGCATAAATATCACCGTTGATTGGATTGATTGCAAAAAGACTAGTGAATCCTTCGCCAGATAAAGCAGCTCCTCTTCCTGTTCCACCATCTCCGCGATCTTTTGTACCCGCATAGACACTCCAGCTGCCGGTGTTGAATCCTTGCGAAGTGACGAAAGATGAGGTGTTTCCTGCAACATCGCGTGATTGGATTTTCAATTTAAAATAACTTGAGCTTGGAGCATTAAATGTTGTGATGGTGCCGCTGCCCGAAGTTGGGTTTGCTGACAGACCACCAACCCAAGTGCGATTAGCGGCTGTGGCAATATCTAAATTCGTTGTGATATCTTTCCACGTTGTATTATTGGTTGTGTACGAAATATTGATCGGACTGTTATCAAGACCTTCGACATCACTGACCGACCAAGAAATTGTCAGCGCATCACCGCTGGTTGCAATCAATCCCCCGCCGCTAGTTTTAACTGCTGAAAAGGAAACAATTGCAGGAGGATTTCCAGTTGCATAAGTAATAGAACTTGAATCCGTCCCGGCAGTTCCTGTGCTTGGCGAAATGCTAGAAATATTTCCCAAAGTATCTTTGGCCCAAACACATATTTTTTTAACGCCATCGCTGGGACTTAAGGTGAAAGCAATATTAGTACTTGCATTGGTCCATGCAACCCAACCGCTATTGGCGTATTCAGATTGGCAATCACTGGTTGATACATTAGCCGCAGCCAAACGCACACTGATTTGCGAGCCCGTAGAAAAATTATCTGACAAACCAACTTTGACATTCACCAATGATGTTCCGGCGTAGGTTGCCCCATCATTAATAGTAACCGAAGATAAAACCGGAGCCGCACTGTCGACGGTAAATGTTCCGCTCTCAGAGGTCGTCGAATTTCCCGCAGCATCTATTAAAGTCACGCGTACTTTTGCAGCTGCAGAACTAAAATTAGCAATTGTAAAATTAGAAAGTGTATACGAAGTGGCAGAGTTCGCACCCGCCGTTGCGGCTTTAGTTCCAACACTTGACCAAGACGTGCCGTTATAAATCTCAACAGTAAAATTTGTGCTGGCGGCAACGTTGGTTTCTGTCAATGACCAGGTCGCAGAACCGGTGGCAACATTTCCTTGTGTTGTACTTGGTGTTGTTACTGTGATCGCAGGAGCGGTTGCATCTTTGATAAAAGTTCTAGCCGCTGTGGTTGTCA
>CAZMVK010000231.1:0-3903 GCA_964569545.1 uncultured Bdellovibrio sp. | reverse complement strand
ATGTTTAAGGTCATTAAATATTTAAAACGATCACTCTGCATCTCTGTTTCTTTTGCCAGTAGATCTTGATAAACAGAATCACCCTGTTTATTCAGATCTTTGACCAGTGTTTGCAGGTACTCTACAAATTCTGAATTGTCTTCACGTACTAAACTTTCAGCAATAAATTCTGCGATTAATTTTCCTGAAGATGTATTGCCATATTTTGCAATGGAATCTTGATACAGTTTTTGTGCAACTTTTTCTGTTAGAATTTTATTTTTAAAATAATCTTCTCGCGATTTAAA
The DNA here is from genome assembly GCA_964569545.1 of uncultured Bdellovibrio sp. Classification (GTDB taxonomy): domain Bacteria; phylum Bdellovibrionota; class Bdellovibrionia; order Bdellovibrionales; family Bdellovibrionaceae; genus CAZMVK01. Next base: position 3,616 of record CAZMVK010000231.1, on the reverse strand, counting down.
TTTGTAAACTGGTAGAACTGCCGCAACAGATCTTGCGGCCTTATTGCCAACAACATTCGTATCACCATTTGAAGAAATTATTTGATCTGAATCAGGAGCAGGCTGTGTTTTTTGCACTGCTGGAACTGAGACTTCGGCCAAGTTTGTTTTCTTTAAAAACGGACGAATAACAAGCGTCACGCCGATCACCGATAATATTATTATAATTATTTTCGTGCTATATTTTTTGATCATATCTGCCTTTGCCGAAAGGTTTAATTTTCAATATTTACGTAACCAGTCACACTGATGCTTAATAGATTTTTTGAGTATCCATTTTTTTGCGTTTCAAGCTCACTGAATGATGTGTCAAACTGAGTGTCATTGCCAAATGCAAAAACCATCCCCTGATGGTCGTCACCTATATCAACATCGTAGACACCCACCCATGGGTCTTTTAATTTTAGATATCTGCTAAACTCTAATCCCATCACAGCAAAGGCATGCGTATTGTCTTCGACAACGCCAACTGGCATTGTTTTTAAAAACAAATTCTCTCGGACACTTTGGCTTTCGTTAATGCCAAAACCTTTGCCAGTGCTTTTAAGAGCTGAAGCTGACATAACATTTGTTGCACTAAATACAGCTGCTTTAAAATCATTGTTATTTACGTTATAGGTGACATACTGTTTTCCCATCATATTTTCCATACCGCCTATCGATCCCGACCTTTGTGTGTTTCCATTAGATAAATTTCTTAAAACAAGCATGGGCGTTCTACCTGCTTTAATTTCAGTCCCCATGGATCGCATGTAATCGTAAATTAATTCATATTTTTGTTGGAACCCATAACTGGTATCTGCAGGTATAATTGCTGGTGACACACCAATATTTGTATATTGTTTTCGTTCACGAACAAAAGCTGTATGAACCATTCCTGCAGCAGTCGGGGCGCACCATCCGGGATCTTTTGAAATACCATAGCCAGTGTGATTATTAACAATTTTTATCAAATCTGGCGAGCTCTGAACTGCATATTGCATCAATGGATGCAAGCAAGTCACATTTCCAGAATCAACACTGAGACAACGTAATTTGTTATTTGTTAAACACTGACCGGCTTTTAATTGGTATCCATCATCACAAACTGTTGCTACACATTTAGCCTCTGTCGTCAGTTCACCATTTACGTTGCTTTTTAATGCCCAGTAACCATTTTTTGCATGTAAAGTATTGCACGACGAAGTATTGCCACCGGCAGCGGTCATAACTCCGCAGTTATTTAGATTAATATTTACTATTCCATTTTGACAGGACGCTTTTAAAGTTCCTGCAAAATCGAATTTTGATTCGCCGTCGGTGAACAATCCGCGACATGGCATCTCGCCTAACTTGTTTGCGGCAATAACAAGTGAGTATTTGAAATAGTATTTTTCATTGTTAATTTTTATTTCACCAACTGCATTTCCGCATTTTAAATCGTTTTTAATTTGATTCTCGAGTCTGATTTTATCTGCCAATGCTAACGCCGACGAATCTACGCTAGCAAATTGTGCTTGCTCCGCAAGATAAACTTCGCCGCTGGCCATTGGTGCCGACGCACCTGCCGTTGTATTTGATTGAAAGGATTTATCTAAAATAAGACTCAGCGACGAAGGATTTGCGCCCTTTGTTTTCGCCATATAAAATGCGCGCTTATAAGCATCAAAAACTACAATCTTATCACCGCTGGCCGCATTTAAAACAACTGGCACTTTTCCAATGTTTGGATTTGATAAAACCATTGTCATACCAGTCCCGTTGGTGATTGTATTTTTAAAATCTAAACCTGCAGGAACTGGAGAGATGATTGACGACTTTACTGGGTATAAACCATCTAGACCTTTAGCGGTGTCCAACTTGTCAGACAAATCAACGGGATTAGAATTGATTTTCCCATTTGAATAAAAACTGGGAAATAGCATTGATAATAAATAAACTTCATATTCGTGTTCACTTGCAAAACTTGTCGCTGAGCTAACAAGGAAAAACATTACAATTAAACTTTTCAAAAAACTGTGCACAGCTCCTCCGCCCATTTATTTTCATTTTAATATTTTAATTATTGAATACATTCCGATGAATTACAATGAAAACGAATACGGACTAGCCCAAAAGACACTGGCAGACCTGCCAACAATACGAAGGGTTGGGTCAAAAAGTCTAGCGAACAAAAATACAGTATTCGCTAACAATAAATTTCAAAATCTAATCAAACTGAAAATATTTAAAAAAATATAAAGCCGACAAATCACTTTTTATATTCTGATTCTGATAGCGATGATTGAATCATGATTTCAATTTGTCATAGTTTAATATGCACATGAGACAATGGCACGATTTAAGAACTAAGGTGTATTACATGCCGACTGCAACACAGTTATCTATTCAACGTAAAAATGATGTTGAGAATCTATTTGTCTTAAAATGATAAAGGTGGACGAAGGGTTTTTGAAATCAATTAGAAGTTATCAAAAAACTTTTCCTTCTTTGTGGTTAATTTTAAAAATTGATCTTGATCAATAATAATTGGTATTGCTTTAGGGAATTTTTCCATAAAAACACTTAAACTTTTACTTTTTTTATTTCTTCCCGATTTTACTTCTATCGCAAAAAGTTTCTTGTCAAATAAGGCAACGAAATCGACTTCGTAATTTTCTTCTTTCCAATAATAAAGCTGATCGACAATACCAAAAAGTTCATTGCCTACGGCCATTTCAAAAAGTCGCCCTTTTTCGATTGGATTGAATGATAACGCGAAAACCAATGCTGCACATGTCGGTAAAATTTTCGGGGATGAGGCCTTTGTCAGTGTGGCCTTGGCATGATATTTTTGCAGTGATCTTACAAGAAAAGCGCTTTCAAAAATTGAAATATAATATTTTATGATTTCGACATTGCCTGTTTCTTGAAGCTGTCCCAAAAGTTTATTGTAGCTAATTTCTTGGGATGGATAATTTGCTAAAAGCTCGATAGTCTGTTTAAAAAGTTCTGGTTTTTTAATATTGTTATTAAGCAATATATCCTTCTCAATAACATTTCGAACCAAAGAGTTTTTGATGTAAGATTTGAATCTGTTGGGATTTTTTAAATAATCGTAGGCTTTGGGATATCCCCCTACTTCCAAAAAACGCTCTAATGTTAGATTAGGTGCAATTTTTAAACTTTCATAAAAATCCCAGTGATGAACATAACTAATTTCAAATCTTCCGGCGAGAGATTCATTCAATCCCTTTTGTAAATTTAAACTTGATGATCCCAAAAAAATGCATTTGATTTTTTCTTTATTTTTTAAACTACTATCCCAAAGTGATTTTAACGTTTCCGCCCAATCATGAATCTTTTGTACTTCGTCAATTACCAAAAGGGACCCTTCGCCTAAATCACGGGCCATTTGCCACTGAAGCCTGAGCCACGATCCATTATTTTCAAATTCGCCTTCAACTAAAGCGTAATGATATTTTTTTTTGTATTTCTTAAGCAGCTGCTCTATTCCGGTCGTTTTACCAACCTGACGGGGGCCTACCACAAACTGCATGAGGGGCGATTTTTCTTCAACTCTTGTTAATAATTCTTTGACAAATTTTCGTTCGATCAT
>CAZMVK010000230.1:251-3908 GCA_964569545.1 uncultured Bdellovibrio sp. | reverse complement strand
ATTGTCGTTATGACTTTGTTCACACTGGCTCGATGTGGCTTTGCCCAGCGCACATGGTTCTATTATGTCTTGTCGGCGCATAGAGGTCAATTTTTTACTCAATATATTGAGTAAAATCACTCAGTGTATTGAGTAAAATCACATATACATGATATTACATGGTTATTCGGTCGACTGGAGCGCTATGTTTTATTGTTTCTGGTTGGACTAGCGGTTGACGGCAATCTTTTTTCATCTAAAATGCTGATTGATGTGACTTGGCTGAAAGGTACAAATTGTGAGTAAATACGACGGCGATATAAATGTTGATTTAAATTATGATGCCAATGGAGATTTGTTTTTTGATGGTAAACGTCTATCAGACTTGGTGGATGAAGAGCCTGTTTATGCTTACTCGTTAAAAACTTTAAGCAAGCGTGTAGAGTATTATAAAAAAATCTGTGAATCATTTTTGACACCAAAAGTAGATATTCATTATGCCATGAAGGCCAATGCGCATGCAGAAATATTGCAACTGATGCGACAGTCTGGTTTGGGAGTTGATGTCGTCAGTGGTGGTGAGTTGTCGTTGGCTCTGTCGTTAGGTTTTACTGGTTCACAAATTATATTTTCTGGCACAGGTAAAACTCGACATGAAATTCGTTTAGCTATTGAACATAAACTTTCACAAATCAATGTAGAAAGTCCGTCTGAGCTTTTGCGCATTTGTGAAATTGCAAAACAAGAATCAAACAAAAACAATTCATGGAAGGTGCCGGTTGTATTGCGAGTCAATCCAGGCATTGAAGTGCCAACACATCCATATATTTCAACTGGTTTTAAAGAAAATAAATTTGGTTTGGATGAACAGCTGCTGCCACAGTGTTTGGAAATTATAAAAAACAATTCTCAGTTTGTTGAATTGAAAGGTTTGAGCCAGCATATCGGATCACAGATTTTGGATTTTTCAGGTTTTCAAGAGGCGTTGCGTGTGTTGCGTAATATGTTTGAAAACTTACAATCACAAGGTTGGCCAGTGACCGTCATGGATATTGGTGGTGGTGTTGGTATTGATTATCATAAATCGCAAAACAGTGATGTTGCGACCATTGAAAAATACATGCGGGCTGTGGCTGCCGAGACGCAAGGTTTTTCTGGAAGACTGCAAATGGAACCCGGAAGAATTTTGGTCGCGCGCGCGGGCGTGTTGCTGACGCAAATTCAGTATATTAAAAAAACTCCGCACAAAAATTTTATTATTTGCAATTCGGGCATGAATCATCTGCTGCGACCAGCTCTGTATCAAGCGTATCATCGAATTTTGCCAGTGCTAAAAAGAGCAGGGACCGAGCTCGCTGCCGATGTTGTAGGGCCAGTTTGTGAGTCCTCAGATTTTCTAGGAAAAGATCGACATTTTACAGGCCTGCAAGAAGATGATTGGCTTTGTGTTTTGGATGCAGGAGCTTACGGCGCATCAATGATGAGTGGTTATAATATTTTTGCCAAGGCGATAGAAAAAACTTTTTGAAGACGTTATAATTTTTAAAAATTTAAGATTAGAATTATAGATCCGCAGCAATGATTTCATCGACACTCAATGGGAACATGATTTCGCTGGCCCAATTTTTTAAATGCTCTGAAAGATCTGTGAGTAACAAATGAATTTCTGGTTTGTCATCAACAGTGATCTTTTGGTTTAAAGACAAAGTATTTCGTAGATCTTCAGCGATGGCTTGTCCTGAGTCCACCAAGTGAACATTTTTGCCACAAACTTTTTCAATAGAGTTTTTTAACAGTGGGTAATGGGTGCAGCCCAAAATCAATGTATCAATTTGTTGTAATAAAAGCGGAGCAAGATAACGATGCACCACCAAATTGGTAAGAGGGTCGTCAATCCAGCCTTCCTCTGCCAGAGGGACAAACAGCGGACAAGCTTGAGCAATCACGGTGCAGTTGTTTTGCGATTGTTGTAAGCGGTTTTGATAACTTTGGCTGTTGATGGTGGCGCGAGTTCCTAAAACACCAATTCTTAAATTTACAGAAGTTTGTAAGGCCTGGCGAACACCTGGATCAATCACATTGAAAACTGGAATCTCACCCCATTTTTTTTCACTGACTTGGGATGATGCCGAGTTGCAAGCAATAACAATGGCATCTACATTTTGTGCTTTTAAAAAATTCATTATTTGTTCGCTGTATTTGCGGATGGTTTCTGGAGATTTGCTGCCGTAAGGCAGTCTTGCGGTGTCGCCAAGATAGGTGAATTTAGCAAACGGAAAGTTTTGCGCTAAAGATTTTAAAACCGTCAGTCCGCCAATGCCCGAGTCGAACACGCCGATGTGAATAGAGTGAGCTGATTTTTTTTCTAAAAAAGTTTTAGGCATCATAAAAAACTTTCTATCATTAATTAAAACTTATTGAATTGGACTCAGTTGAAAAAAATATTTATCGTTTTTTTTCAGGGGCTTGGCTTTGCCACATAAAACAAAACCCGCTTTGTGGCGGGTTTTGTTTCGAAGAAAAACGTATAAATATGAAAACAACACGATCTTTAGCTCTCGCCATCGACATAAACAAGAATAGAGCATGTTAAGGCATTCGGTCAAAAGGCCTAAGGTCCAGGTTTGAAAATAGATGGTCTGTCGTTGCTGGACGGCAAAATGAATTTTGTGCGCCATGGCTATATTGTCCAGTTAATCCAGTGTGATCCGATATGAATGGATTAGTTTTTGGCTAATCCGTGAGGTCGGGATTCGATAACGCCAGCGGTGGTGATCTCAATAAAACGAGCCTTTTCGCGGATTTCAGAAAAATCTCCGGCATTGATGTAGCTCATTCCGCTGCGAATGCCTCCGGTCAGTTCAAAAATCATATCTTTGGCAGAGCCTTTGAGTGAGACCTTGGTAGATTCTCCCTCTGCTGCCATTCCTTTAGGCACTTCGCCACGCCAAGACTCTTGTGCAGCTTTTGATGCCATGCCGCGATAGGCTTTCTGTCCATTTTCAACAGGTCCTGGAGTTTCTAGGGTGCCTGAAAGCATAGATCCGATCATCACGCTGGATGCTCCAGCGGCAAAAGCTTTAATCATATCACCCGAAGTGCGAATTCCACCATCAGCGATAATTGGAACCTGGTGAGCAATGCCAACTTCGGCACACATTGCAACGGCTGTTAACTGTGGGACTCCGCAACCAGTGATGATTCTTGTTGTGCACATCGAGCCCGGGCCGATACCAACTTTGATAGCATCAGCACCTGCGCGGATCAGTTCATCAGTGGCTTCGGCGGTTGCCACGTTGCCGGCGATGATTTGTGTTTCAGGGGATTTGTCTTTTAACCACATGATCACATCAAGCATGGAAACTGAATGTCCATGAGCAATATCCAAAGTAATAACATTGGTGCCAGCTTTCAGCAAAGCCTCGGCGCGCTCTTTGTAATCACCATTGACGCCAATGCTGGCAGCCAGAGTTTGTATGCCTTTGTCGCGCATTTTGCGAATGGCAGTGGCCTGATCTTCTACAGTTGAAAAACGATGCAAGATACCAACCGCGCCAACCTCGTCCATGGCAACGGCCATGTCGAAATCAGTAATGGTGTCCATGTTGGCAGAAATGATTGGAGTTTTAATTTTAATTTTTTTAGTCAGTTGGCTGTCTAAGTGCGGATCTTTGCGCG
>CAZMVK010000230.1:0-241 GCA_964569545.1 uncultured Bdellovibrio sp. | reverse complement strand
CAGATTTTGAAGGCACCAGTAAAACATCGTCAAAGGTCAGACCCCGTTGCCGTTGGCAGATTTCTTTCCACTGAAAAAATAGAGAGTTGTATGCCATGTTTTTCTCCTGCTTTTTTAAACATAATCCACAGCAAAAAAATAAAACAGATATTTACAGTCATTTCAAGAAAACAAACAAAAAAAGATTGTATCGGTGTTTGCCAAATCATTTTTTGCTCGTCAAATGAGCTGCTCAGTACTG
>CAZMVK010000229.1:0-4025 GCA_964569545.1 uncultured Bdellovibrio sp. | reverse complement strand
AGTCACCACCGAACCTAGTCCGCTTTTTTATAAACCTTCCAGAGCCTTTCGATATAGATTTATCGACTTCGGTGAAACTTTTGATTGATTAAAAAGATAGCCTTTCAAAGGCTTCTTAAATGAAAATACTAAAAGTGAAGGCTCAACATCAAAATTGTTTAGCCTTTTTATTTTTTGGTAGTTCAAAATCAAGGGCCAATGTTCAGTCGCACCAAATATCTGAAAGCACAGTGACTATTTGCTCTTTGTTGTCTCTATGCTTCAAGAATCCGATCCGCAACAATTTTCCGATTTTAACTGGCGGTTCCTCACTCAGAATCGGGTTGATTTCTACCTTAGCCCATTCTTCGTTTCCTATTTTTAATAACTCTAAGACTGTGTACGCACTCTTTTTTGAGGATTTTACTTCAATAGGCTTTCCATTTGGATTATCCAGCACCTTTGTTTCGACGGGAAAAACAGTTCCAATTCTACCTACAGAAAGTACGGATTTAATTTCTGGCTTTTCTTGTAATTTGAGCCAAGCTTTTTTTCCGTCCTTCATAGTCACTTGAATGAATGAATTCGAATGATTTTCGACCGGAATCGACGTGTAATCTCCGCCATCACCACACTCGCCTTTAATGCATTGAATTTGTTTGCAAGATTGTATAACCCCTAATTTTTCTTCAGGTTTGGTGAAGATTTCTACATTGCAGTCATCTACCGCCTTTTGAATTGGTGACTTAACTTTCTGCAATTTAAAATTAATTCCTTCGACAAAACCTTTAGCCGTTTTGCCTACGAGCTGCTCTTCTGGCCAACAGCTGGAATCTGCAAAAGATTGTGAAGTCAAAAATAGAGCTAGGGCGAAAATATTTAAAGTATGTATCAAGGTTACCTCTTCTCACTCAAGACTAAATTCTTTTTTAAAAGTGTCAACAAACCAATGGATCTTTGCTAAATGCAATATATTACACCGGATAGCCCAAATTCAGTTCCGGTAATGCTAATTGAATGATTAAAATTATTTGGTTTAAATTTAAGTTTTATTTCATCTAGGTTTCCAATGAGCAGGCTTACTTCGCGTTGAAGTTGTTTTCCATTGGGTGATAGAACGATATTACGCCCAACTCTTTCAAATAAGGTCTAAGCCGGATAAAAGCTATTTTGCTTCAGCTCCCCCTGGGCGGGCTGGGTCCCTTGGGCCTTTTCCTGGCCTGAATCCTTATGTTACCTAAGCTTGGGTTCGAGCAAGAGTCTGGCTAGATGGTAGCCCTCGGTGTTAAGAAGGGCCGTCTATATCTTCTAGACCTACTATTTTAGTTTTCCACATCCAGCTAACTTAACAGAACCTTAAAAAATAGAATTTATTTGACAGAACTTAGTTTACATCTGAGCGTCAATACATGAATAATCTTATAAAATTTTTGAATAATATCAGAGATAAACTAACGAAATCTAAAGAAAAGGGGGCAAGAAAAAAATTGCTCTTCCGAGGAATCTTCTATCCAATTTTTGCTATTTCATTGTTGGTTGTTTTTGAAAATATAGTTAAAGACAGCATCTTGACGAACGTGAATATTTGTAATTCTCAGTTTAGCGAAATAGTCGATGGCCTTGATTATACTCGAAAAATGAATGAATGCATTAAGCTTAAAAGTAAAATCTGGGAAAATTTTTATCTAAAAAAGGTTTATTTGGCAGTAGATAATATGCCGAGTGTTAATAATGAATTTGTAGGTGCTTGGTTGGTCAAGTTGCCTGATTGTAGTATCAAATATTCATTTTTTCAGGATGGAAGAAGCCTTTCTGAGCCGATCGGTTGCGATATAGCCAACACTAAACCTATCAGCGGATATTGGAGCGTCTATAATGGCAATTTAGTATTAATCAAGAATCGCTATCATTCAGGATTGCCCATCATGAATAAAATTGACTCAAAAGATTCCAGTTTTTTTTATCTTCAGGAAGCTGATCGTTCGATTGTAAAATTCGAGCGAATTGCCCGAGATATTCGAACACTTCCGGAAGGACTCACTGAAAAAGAAGTTGCAACACTTATTGATCCTGAACAAAACATATCGTTCTTAGTACACGTTGATGCAATACCATGGAAGTCTCAGTCAGATACTTATGTTGTGCTTGCCTGCTTTGCCACTACTAAAGAAATCTACACTGCGATTTCAGCAAATCACGAGAATGATTTTGCAAATGCAGAAATGCCATTTGGTTCTAAATGCAGCGGCCATGGTGATTTTATTAGGACCTATCTTGGAGTGGTGAAATATAAACAACATGAAATAAAGCCGACTCTAGTTGCGAGTTATGGTAAGCCACTTCACTTGACAATAAATCCTATGTCGACCAATCTGGAAAAAGTAGCTGCTGAGGCCCCTTATACTGATTTGTCCAATTACTTTGGCAATAAAACCAATTTATATGATCTAGTTGATACCGATCCTATTAATATAACTGATACTGAAGCGGCAATCAGTCTACGCTTTGGATGGGTACAGAGCACCCAAGATAACCTCGTTGATGCAACTTTTGGTGGCCGAGCATTATTCAAAATTGATGGAAATAAATTAGTAAATATTTTTTCAGAACTAATGGAAGTTTCAAAAGAAAACAAATCGCAACGTCAAAAATATTCGATTAAAAGTGTAAAAAATAATCTTTCGATACTTCAACACAAAACTGAAGGGCATTTCGACATACAAGTAAAATCACCCCTTGCAGATTGGTGGCATCGCACGTTTGTTTGGGATAATTACCAAAATAAATATGTGCCCACAAAAGAAGAGTGCGAATTTGCACGCGATGTTCGATATGGTAATCAAAGCCATCAACTCGAGATTTGCTACCAATCTGCATTTTTCTATAATAAGAACTTAGAAAATATATTAACAGTCAGAGTTATTGACTCCAGTTCGCAACCAGCAGCTATTCCGCCACTTAAAATCAAAATTGACGGAAACATTCTTTATTCACACATGGACTCAGTTAGCTACGAAATTAATAAAACACTGCCAGTATTTGGTATTGTCACCGAGGCCTTTGAAGAATGCGCTTTATGTCGCATGTATGTTGATCTTCCGAATTACAGGCATCTGGATCTTATTATGCTAGGTGGTGATCAACAGCTGAGTCGAGTCTTTTCAATCAATACATACGATAGTAAGGAATTCTTTTGTGGTAAATATGAAGAATCTTGTAAGCCAGAAACGATCACAAAAACTGCAATCGTTGTAATTTCCCCTAATCAAACAAATGGTTTTAATGATCTTATTGTACATTCAAAAACTAAAACAGTTATTGGGGATGATAGTTCCAGCACAATTCCTAAAGTCACGGATAGTTCAGCCAGGTATTTGTGGAATGGGCGAACATACGAGAAAAAAAAATGATTCTCATTGGCTTATTTGCGAGCTTCGTTAAAAGTAAAGGATCTGTAGCCAGACTCTTGCCCGAACCCAAGCTTAGGTAACATAAGGATTCAGGCCAAGAAAAGGCCCAAGGGCCCCCGCCCGCCCAAGGGGAGCTAAAGAAAAATAGCTTTTGTTTGTCTTAAGCCTCGAACCCGCGGAACTTCCAAAGCCACATTTTGGTTTCCCAACACAATGGATCCGTTTTGTGCTCCCCATCGGTGATTGGTTTTTCCATGGCGGTACCGGTCGCCACAAAGTTTTTCAACTTCGCTTTCGCATTCGGCAATGAAAGCTTTCACCGCCGGTGGCAGCAACGTCGATATCAACAAATGCTGCGTCTCGATAGGACCGTCGAGATTTTCAAATCTATTGGCAACAATATCAGATTTTTTTGCATGTACGCGCTTCTTGCGGTTGATCTTTTTCGCAGCTTTCAGTACGGTCTTTTTCATTGGGTGGCCCTTCTTTTTTCTGTTATCAATAGGTGTCGTAACTCATTGAAAACACAGATTGGTTGAGCCACTCAACCTTTAAATTTCAACTAAACCTGGGGCATGCCCTGCTCCAGCTAGAGAAAGACTAGGACGCATAATGTGGACTAAGCTGGACCTATAG
>CAZMVK010000228.1:0-4042 GCA_964569545.1 uncultured Bdellovibrio sp. | reverse complement strand
ATTTTCAAAACCCACCGGAACGGACTCGCTCACCAATAAATCTTCTGATTTAAAATGAATTTCGCTAGCAGACATATTTTGCAAACGCAACTGACCAGGCTCATAAACTGAACTCAACGTCACCTGCCCAATAAACTCAACAGACAGACGACTGTTCATATCAAGCATCAAGGACTGACGAGAGTCCAACCACACATCTCCGGAAACGAATCGCAAATGACGGCCCGACTTCCAACTGATCACTGTGCTTGGCTTCAAGACTATACGGTAATCTTTTTTTTCTACTATTAACCCATCAGCATAAGTTCGCAATGAACATGGAAATTTCTCACGAACAAAACAGCCACTTGGCAAATCCACATAGGATGGCTGAATTGCCTTGTGAGCAGCTGCAGGTTCAACAGCTTTCGAATGATGGGCTTGCTCGTGCTCTGAATTCGCCTGAACAACATGAGTCAAAAAAAATACAGTTTGGAATAAAAACAAAGCGAGTCTATTATTTTGCCATTGCAACATTACTCACTCCAACTTGCGCGCCAGCTGGCCTGCTTGTTTCTTTAGGTCCGCATTGTCTTGAAAATTATCTACGACCACACGATACACTTCGAGAGCTTCATTTTTTCTTTCTCGAGATTCAAAAATCTGCCCCATTCGCAACATAATAAAACCTGTCAGCTCATTGTCTGGATAATGCGCCATCATTTGATCTACGACCTCAAGACACTCTTCGTAATTTCCATCTAAATAAAAGGACTCTGCTCGAAAAAATAAAGCTCTTACCAATAATGGTGAAATCGAAAACTTTTCAATCATCTCACCAAAAATTACCGCGGCTTTTTTATAGTTTTTCTTTTTAAATTCATCTCGTCCTCTTTCAAAAATGACAGAAGATAAATCCATCTCATCTTTAACCACTCCATTTGCATGCTCGGTAACACTGGCGATCGAACGCACATTGGCTTTCAATTCAACATTTAAACTTTTATCGGATTGCAAAAGTGTCGCGACCTGTTGTTGATAATCCAAAAATTGCGACTGCGCGAGCTCGGCCTTTAGTTTTTCAACCTCAACTTTTTTATTGAGCTTAGCAATTTTAGAAAGCTGTTCTTTCTCTGGGCTAAAATGCTTATCGAACATCCAATAGACTTGGATCAAAACCACCGTCAGACAAAGACAAAAAATGATAAATACGAAATTTTGTTTTTTCACAGTCTTCTTATCGGCAACTTTTTTAAAAAATTATAAAAAAAATTTATCGCCTCAATTCGAGACATAACACGCGGCAACTTGCTTGATATTTATGCTAAAAAATCTTATCAGCACTTTGAGTCGAAACTTAAAACGAGAATTGTCAGATTCCCTTGACCGCAGCCCATAGTTTTCTTAACTTCCTGAGGCTTCGCATTAAGTCGTTATTGGGGTAATGGGGATTACGCATGAACAAAGCTCAGCTGGTCGAAAAACTTTCTGAAAAAACAAAAATTCCAAAAAATCAGGCTGAATCATTTTTGGAAGCTGCCCTCGAGATCATTCAACGAACCGTCGCCAAAGGTGACGACGTGAAACTTGTTGGCTTCGGTACATTTTCCCACCTCGATCGCAAAGCAAGAACTGGTCGAAATCCAAAAACTGGCCAAAGCGTCGAAATACCCAGCGGAAGAGTTCCCCGCTTCAAACCAGGCAAAGAATTTAAAGAATTACTCGACTAGCCGGTTGCCGCTAAAACGCTAGACAGCCGCTAGACAGAATCTCAATCTTAAAGTTTTTCTTTTTTAGACAAAAAAGGTTCAGGCATACCTTCTACCAAATCTACCAACTCCCAGTAACGCTGTGAAAATGCTTCGTCATTTATCGACTGTCTTAGCAACTTTAATAAATTCGATTGCGAGATCATTTTTTTACGGTAAGCATAATATATCTTCTCACCCATCATGCCTCCCAAGATCCGAGCCGCTTGATAATAGACTTTTTGCCTTCTAGGCTTAAATACATGGCGACCACGGCTGCGCTGAGCACTAAATGAAACCTCTGCCATCTTCTGGCTCAGTGCTAATTGCAAAACCTCTTTTTCAAATGCGCTACCAGCAGCTGCTGACTTGATATCGGCCAGAGTATCTGTTTTGCGTTTTGGATTGATCAGTTTAGAACCTAAATACTGAATAGCCTCTAACCAAATCAAGGCGTGAAAATCCTGCGGCATTTGACTTGGGATTTTTTTCTGTTGACTGAGTTGACTGTAAAAAATCAACATCGCCAACTGTGCGGCACTATTCACCGAAGATCTACCCAAATAAGCCTGGTATGTCTGAGGGATATAAAATGATCGATCTTTTTCTATCCAATCTTGCACCAATAACAAATCATTTCCACGCAAATCATTTTGCAATCTTACCCACATCTCGCGATCATTTAATGACAACAAGGTAAACTGCTCAGCGCTGGCCTCAAATCCCAAATCGTGATTGATCACACGCAAATAAGCAGCCACATGATCCGTCAAATCCAAATCCTCATCAAACCCACGATCACTTTGTTTTTCTAAAAACAATAAATAATTCTGCCACTTGACCCAAGGTGGAACATTTTGCAGACAAAACTGATTCTGCGAAAAACGAACAACATCCACTTGATGTTCAATTTCTTTTTTTAACATTTGAAAATAAACACTTTCAGAATTTTGAAAAATCTGAAGGGATTTCTTTTTCAAACTGGCATTCTTACGAAACAAAATTGCCGGCAAATGTTTGCTAGCAATATGCAAATCCCCATAAATGACAAATATCTTATGATCCAAATTTTTTTTATAAACCTGGTGTACAACCTCGGCGGCCAATCGATCGCGCTGATGTAAAGACTTAGCTGAAGAATCAGAGGTTCTTGAATTCAATGCAAATATTTTTATTTTGTTCTTCTGAGCCCAGCGAAAAAGCGGACGATAATGATCCCAGGGAAATCCCCAATTTCTTTTCCACTCTACAGACTTCAGAAAATCTCGATCCGACAGGTTGCCCATCAAATATTGATCCAGCACGTGCTGGAAACGCTGTTCAATACATTCAATACAAAGAATTAATTTATCGAAATCAAAATTTAAATCTGGCAAAGACTTCAGAATTCGCAGATGCGCTTTTTGGGATTGCTTCAGAGCATGAAAATCTCCCATGAAAACAATAGAACTCTTTTCAACTTGTGTTAGCAACTGATTGCGATCACTGGCTTTCCACGAACGATGAATCTCTTTTTTGTATTCTTTTTCATAACGATCAAAAGCCTGAGACTGACCTCCGAGCAAGGCATGAACATGCCCCTGCAAACGCCTTGTGATTTCATAACGCAAGCCAATCCAGTCCGAAATGGAACTTTGCGGCTTAAGTTTACTCTTTTTTGCCTTCGCTGGCACAATCTTTACCTTTTTCAAACTCTGCTGCTTTGCCATAAGCATTTATAGTGCACGATAAAATATTGATTTCAAAGATCTTTCTATGTCTAATAATTGCATGAAAACAAAATACCTATCATCACAACATAAGTTTATTATTTTAGTCATATTATCTCTAGCGACCATCGCTACTCATTGGTACCTAAGCGCCTTGCACTATAATTTAAAATTAGGCCTCAGCGAGGGCTCAAGCTTATGCAACGTCTCAACAACCTTTAATTGCGACAGTGTTGCCACCAGCAAATATGCCTCTCTCTTTGGAGTTCCAGTTGCTGTCTTGGGATTGTGGACACAGTTGGTATATTTGATTCTACTTCTAACTGCTCAGTTCAAACTCAGCGAATTTTTTGAGAACATCAAGCGTTTGCTTTTTTGGCTTTCTAGTTTTATCGCCATCATTTCCGTGGTGATGTTTTCAATTTCAACTCTGAAGCTTGGTACCTATTGTTTAGTCTGCATGCTCGCCTATCTTTTTTCTTGGCTGCAGCTTTTATTTACGGCCAGCTATCAAGACAATTCAGCATTACCACAATTTGGCAAAGACATCGGCGTATTTTTCACCCAGTGTCGATGGCCAATTGTCGTCTTAGCCCTGACTCCTGG
>CAZMVK010000227.1:3647-4128 GCA_964569545.1 uncultured Bdellovibrio sp. | reverse complement strand
ATTTTGCGATGATGGCACACATTCTTTTTCATTCAGCCAAGATAATGATTGTAAACCACTCCAGCTATCCAGTGGTGACAATGGCTTAAAGAATAAATCTTCTTCACGCTGATGATCTTCCTCAATAAAACTTGCTTGTACATCAGGCTGTAAACCAACCAATTGTGGCGTCCATCCAGATGGAAAGTAATAAAATCCTTGGGTTTCAAACATAATCACGTTCGAGTTCGCTCCCCATAATCTACCATCTTGAAATGATCCTTTACCAAAAGAACGTTCTCCAACCAACTTGGCACGACGTAAATCACGTAGCGATCCGGCCACAATCTCAGCAGCAGAAGCCGATCCGCTGTTGATCAACACAACAAGCGGTCCCTTGTAAATCGCATTACTTTTTGCGTAATACCTTTCTACTGGCTTTGAATTGTCCAAATATCTTGTTTCAAATAATAATGACCCTTTGTCGACAAACATTTCTGTG
>CAZMVK010000227.1:2792-3637 GCA_964569545.1 uncultured Bdellovibrio sp. | reverse complement strand
CACAAGCGGCCTCGTCTACTTGACCACCTGGATTGTCACGTAAATCTAACATCAGTCCCTGCAGAGTGTCTTTCTTCAAAGCTAAAAGCTCACTGCGAACGCTGTCACATACATTTTTCGTGAAACGATTGATATGAATGATGCCGACTCGCTTGTCGCCATTCAATATCCGAGAGTACACAGTTGGAATCATCACTTCATTCTTTGCTATCTCAATAATTTTTTCACTGGTAACACCATTGTTATCCTGTGATTTAATTTCTACAGCTAATCGATCAACATTTTTCATTTTCAAAAAATCTGAAATTTGCCCTGGTAAAAGTTCAGTGATTTTTTGTCCATTCAAACTGACTATTCGATCGCCTCGACGCAAACCAGCCTTGTCCGCAGCGGTTCCTTGAATCACTTTACGCACAATCACAGCCTGAGAAAATCGCTGAATCGCTATCCCAATATTGGTTGAGCGACTATCTAGTTTTGCAAGCACTTCTTCATACAGTTTGTATGGCAAAATATAAGTATGTGGATCTTTGTATATCGACAAAAAGCCATTCAATCCCGTGGCAATCACAGCCGCTTTTTCATTGGGTTGAATATATTTTTTCTCTAAAACTCGCCACGCTTGCAAAAATGAAATCTTCATACTGACTTCTTCTTTTTCAAACAAAGGCAACCATTGTGATAAAGCCATCTTTTCGCTTTGGTGAAACCCAATATTTTGATCATTTAGTTTTTCAAACGATCCAGACGTTGAAAAATGTAACAAATATTTTTCTGCCATGACATTCAAAGAATTAGCACAAGCTAAAAAATAATCTCGGTTGCTGTAGCAAACTGAATCCTTC
>CAZMVK010000227.1:0-2782 GCA_964569545.1 uncultured Bdellovibrio sp. | reverse complement strand
ATTTTGTAAAAATTTTGTCCACACCGGGTGGTGCTTCAAAACATTTTCAATTTCCTTACGACCAAGACCTGTTTCTGTCCAATACTGATCCGACGATTTAACTGTACGCAAAACCTGCCCACCAGGAATACAACTGGGTATAACCAAAAATAATTCTAAATTTAAGATGAGTAAAACTCTCATCAATTTTGTCATCACTTGCCCCTCGTAAGATGTTGACCAGATGCAAAGCAACGCTTGAGCCAAAATCTATAACTAGCACTTTATCTTCAACCACCTGAAACTACCTATAAGTTGCTGACTATTGCCCTATGAAAACAGTGTGTTTTTGAAGAGTCTTCAGGAGTGTTTAGAAGATAGACACCCCCTCACTATTTAACAGTCTTTGACAGCCCCCGAATTGACAGTGTGTGATCTTCTGTTAAGTATATAAAGGCAGCTTTAATAAGGAGTTCTCATGGTCATCATTACAGGGGCAAATGGCTTTATCGGCAGCGCAATGGTTTGGGAATTGAACCAAAATAATATTCCCGTTTCATCAGTCGTCGACCTTGTCAGCAGAGAACAACGCCCACAACTATTGCAAAATAAATCATTTCAAAAATTTCTACAAAAAGATGAACTCTGGGATGAGCTCAATTTGCCAGAAACAATCACCAAGACAACTTGGGTGATCCACCTGGGCGCGAACTCTTCAACAACAGAAACTGATGCCAACTTGTTGTGGGAAATGAATACCCATTACACGCAACGAATTTTTGAATGGTGTGCGAAACATAAAAAAAATCTGATCTACGCCAGCAGTGCCGCGACCTATGGCGATGGCAGTTTAGGGTATGATGATTTTACTGATTCTGAGCAACTGAAACCTTTAAATCTTTACGGAGAATCCAAAGTTCGTTTTGACCGTTGGGCTTTAAAACAAACAGAAACACCACCACACTGGTATGGTTTAAAATTTTTTAACGTCTATGGTCCCAATGAATATCACAAAGGCTCAATGGCCAGTGTCGTTTACAAATCTTTTCATCAAATTAAATCCGGCCAAGATTTAAAATTATTTAAATCTTATTTCCCGGCCTATGCCGACGGCGAACAAAAAAGAGATTTCGTTTATGTAAAAGATGTGACTCGCTGGATGCGAGAACTGATGGACAAAAAACCAAAATCTGGTTTGTATAATATGGGATATGGCGAAGCACGCACTTGGAAAGATTTAGGCCTGGGTGTTTACAAAGCAATGAACAAAGATGCTAAAATTCAATTCATAGATATGCCCGAAAACATACGCGACCAATATCAGTACTACACCAAAGCAAATATGCAAACATGGCTCAACAATGGTATGTCAAAACCAATGTGGTCATTAGAAGCTGGCATCGAAGATTACGTACACAATCATCTGCAGCACAACGATAAAATTTTGTAAGAAACACCGGTGAGGATTCATGGCTAATCAGCTGCCTGAGCATTTGAAAAAATATATTGTCGAACAAGACGAGGCCAAATATACGCCGATCGACCAAGCTTGTTGGCGTTATGTTATGCGACAGCTTCGTGATTTTTTATGTATTTACGCACACGAAAGTTATATTGATGGCTTAACACAAACTGGCATCAGCACGGAAAGCATCCCGCAAATTTCTGAGATCAGTTCTCATCTTGAAAAATTTGGCTGGAGAGCTCTGCCAGTCAGCGGATTTATTCCACCAGCAGCATTTATGGAGCTGCAAGCATTAAGCGTTCTACCAATTGCTTCTGACATGAGAACCTTGGGACATATTATGTACACACCAGCGCCTGACATTGTTCACGAAGCCGCTGGACACGCGCCACTTTTAGCTAATAAAGAATTTTCTGATTATTTAAAAAAATATGCACAGGTTGCACGCAAGGCCATTATTAGCCGAGAAGATCTCGATGTCTACGCAGCCATTCGTGAACTGTCCGATATCAAAGAACATCCGCAATCAACAGAAGCTGAAATTGAAAGCGCTCAGAAAAAATTAGAACAAGTATCGAAACAAACCACTCACATTTCAGAAGCCTCACAATTATCAAGAATGAATTGGTGGACAGCAGAATACGGACTGATTGGTTCGCTAGAAAATCCAAAAATATTTGGCGCTGGTCTTTTATCTTCAGTAGGTGAAGCCAAATCCTGTCTTGATGCCAAAGTTAAAAAAATTCCTTTAACTGTGGATTGTATTCACCAAGGTTATGATATTACCGAACAACAACCTCAATTATTTGTGACTCCAGATTTTAAAACTTTGAGTATTGTATTAGATGAATTTGCGAATCAGATGGCACTTAAGCTTGGTGGATTAAAAGGTGTACAAAAAGCTATTCAGGCTGAGAGCGTGAATACTGTTGAGTTGGATAGCGGTTTGCAAATCTCTGGTATTTGTAAAAATGCGATCACTGAGACAAACACTTTACAAAATATTTCTTACCTTCAGTTTGAGGGGCCATGCCAGCTGAGCTTCCAAGACCATCAAATTCCTGGACAAGGTAAAGACTCTCATCAACACGGTTACGGCACAGCTATCGGAGCCATATCCAATCCCACTGGTGCTGGAACAGGATCCGTGAAATTAAGCGATTGTAGCGAGAGTGATTTAACAAACTGGGCTTGGGGAAAAAATAAAAAAATAAATCTTCAATTCATTTCTGGAATTCAAGTTTCTGGCGTTTTACAAAACATATATTTCCAAAATGGCAAATTGCTTTTGATGTCTTTTGCAGATTGTACGGTTATAGACACAAACTCTGGAAAAAT
>CAZMVK010000226.1:0-4132 GCA_964569545.1 uncultured Bdellovibrio sp. | reverse complement strand
TCAATCTAACAGATTTTTTTAAATTGAAAATGTGGGTAGCTATGATGATTTACGAATCACCATCTCATCTAAGTTAGAAAATAAAATTCACAAACTCAAAGGCCTGTTGGCGCACAAACATTCCGGCGGGATTTCAACGGCCGAACTGCTCAACCTGCTTTGCGATTTGGGACTGCAGAAATGGGATCCATGTTTGCAAAAAGAAAGCAAAACCGCGACGTCGCGGAACAATTTAATTGAGTCATCAAAACAGACACCGAAACCACAAACAAAGACTCCAGCAACGGCAATTCAAAATTCCACATCATCCCTGCGAAAAATATCAACCAGCCAGCGTCGACGAATTTGGCAACAAGCCCACGGAAAATGTAAGAACTGCGGCTCGCAATATGCTTTACAGATTGATCATTGTTTGCCTATCGCTCTTGGTGGTGATTCTGCAATCGAAAACCTGCGATTGCTGTGTCGTCATTGCAATCAGAGGGCTGCGATCCGCCAATTTGGAGTTGAGAAAATGGTTGGCTGTATTGCTAAGGGATCTGATTGAAGGGCTTCAATACAGTATGCTTTTTTATTCCTTTAAAAGTTAATCTAAATTCCGCATTGTTCTATGAAATAACTTTACATACGCATCATCAACGCGTTTTTTTTAATTCTTAAAATTACGCTGAACTTACCTTTACCTTTAGGCTAGGATTTAATTAATTTGCTCCATTAAAAGTCGCAGCATTATCTTTTTGAATTTGTTCCAATCTCTTGTCGAATACTTCACAACGACCTTTAGGCTCATCAGCTCCAGAATTCAACGCTGGATAATTCTTTTCATCTAACTTCTCGTACATATCAGTCAGAGATTTTTTGTATGCACATTTATTTCTTGCAGTGTTAACTATCCATGGGTTTTCTCTTTTTAATTTTTCCATATCAACAGGGTGCAAACTGCGAGCTTTTTTAAATGCTCCCCAAAAGCCTTTTGTCTTAAATTCGTTTTCACCCTTATTTTCCATTTTCTGCAACTTCATGCCCCCCCTTGTCACCTGTAAAACATGCGTGTCACGTTTCTTACTTGAGTCATCGTAAAAATCACTTGCGACATAATAGTTACCCTTATCATCAGTTAACATAGAGTCGATGTTTACTAAATCATCGTCCTTGGGATCATTGCCTGAAACATTGCATTTTTTAAAGTATTCACTATTAGCTTCGCAGGTAGATTTTGCCCACGACTCAGGGCTTAAAAATTCTCGTGCCGCAGGATCGCCTTGTTTTGCCATTTCACTCAATGGGTCAACTGGTTTAAAAACTGGTTTGTCACAACTGCCGTCAGCTTTTAGCGTAACTTCAGAGGTGTGCCATTTATTTTTATCATCTCTAAATGCCAAACGATATTTACCATTTTCAAGTTTGGAATAGAAACCATCAGCTCCATCCTTTACAGAAGCAGAAGGCGTGTACGGAACATTACCCCAGAATCCTTCATTTTTTTGAGGTATAAATTTTACGTCAGCAAAACTATCCCTGGTGAGCTTAATTTCGTCATTTCCCGAGTTTATACTAAACGTACGCTCAGCTTTTGTAGATTCATCAGGTAAAGTAACTTTACAAGACGCTGCTGCTGGGGCGGGTTGAGATTGACACCAGGCTTTATTTTGTTGAACGTTTGCATTGCCTGCACTTCCATCAGAACCGCAACCCCACTCATTAATTCTTTCTCTCATTTGAAAATAATTTTCACACGTACTTTTTTGATCGGAACTAATTTTTCCTGACGGAGACGTATTATTTTTGACGTCAATTGGGTTTGGGTTAAATTTCTTACAGACATCATGAATTTCACTGATATGATCGTCTGCTTTTTTTGAAAAAGCCTGATACTCAGACATATTATTAAATGTAGGGATCGCTGTACTTAGTTCATTACACTGCCTTGTCGAATTCGCCCCTAGCTTAACGCACAACTTGCTTCCTGATGATGGCATATACAAAACTGGATTGCATTGAACACTACCAGCTGTACATTTACTACTCACATTTTGATCACCAACTCCGCATGACAACCTCCCTTTCTTGTCAGCAGCAACTATCGAAATCCAGCCAGCAATTATACATTTCTCGCCTTTTTGAACGCCTTGATTATTCGTGTTCGCCGCCCAAGCTTGCTCCGCAAGAAAAATTAATTTTTGAAAATTTCTTGAGCTGTGATTTCCTGTTGTTTTGCTTGCTTGAAAAGAATGCTCAACGGCCTCCATGGATTCCATCAATTTTCTTAATTGTTGAAAATATTTATTTTTTTGTTCTAAACTTAACTTCATAACCTGGTCAGAGGTGAGCAAAGTTTTTTTATTTTGTTGGCTGTTATCAGCCATTGACGGATTTCGTTTTGCCGGCGCGCTGACTGCAAAAGACTTAACTGTTACCAAGCTAGCAATACAAATTAAGCCTGCTAAAACGACAGTCATTGATTGTTTTTTGTTACTTTTCATTTTAAGTCTCCATCAAATTTTATTCATAATACTTTACGCTTATATCTTCGGCTGTTTTTTAGTCTCAAATAAGTCCAGCGCTGACTCCTGCACTAAAGGCCTGGTCGACGACTTAAAGCGAGAAAATTCAATCGTGTAAAATAAATCGAAACCTTTTATATAATCTTTTATAAGCGCGCATATAATTAGCATCAACTCTCTAAATCAAAAACCTAAAATTCCGCAACTAACCAACCGTGCTAGACCAAAATCAAAGTTTAAATATAAAATTTATTATTAATCTTTAAACTGCTCAGTTACCTATCCAAACCTCAAACGATTGTAACCATCGTAAAGTAACTATATTATATTTACATTTTTACTTTTTCATTTTTCGCGACGTCGCGTTTTGCTGATGCGCTAAAAATAATAAATATATGAAAATTGTTGACAACCTTTTTGTTTAATTTTGTTTAACACAATACTCATCTTTTGATCTTCCTAATTTTGCAACTACAGATCCCCATCAAGCCCTGCCTGCTGATCTTTCGTAAAGAAAAGCCCCCCTGATGAATTTTATTTTTCGTGGCGCCAAGGGCGAAAATAACCGCTAATTTTTCGATTTTAAAATCGTGTTATATCTTTTTTACTTACAACATTTTCAACTTTCTTTTTGGGAGATTAAAATAATGGATCTTAAACACCTTAACGACAGAACCTTATTTACTGACACCCTCACTCATGCTCGCCACGAGAGAGAAATCATGACTGTGGTTTTACATCACCTTCAAGAAATCGATAAACGCAGGTTGTTTTGTGATCATGGTTGCGATTCCATTTTTCAATTTGCTGTGAAAAAATTAGGTTATTCCGAAGACCAGGCCGCCCGTCGTGTTTCGGCCATGCGTTTGTTGCGCGACCTTCCTCAAATCGAAGAACAAATTTCGTCAGGTGATCTTTCACTTTCTCACCTGGGAATGGCGCAAAGCTTTTTTCGTCAAGAAAGTAAAATTTCTCAGCGAAGATTCACGGCTGCTGAAAAAATGCAAGTCCTGGCCAAAATAGCTAAAACATCTGTACGACAAGCACAAGCAATCACAATCTCTTTGTCATCAGCCCCTGAACAATTACGACCTGAAAAAATCAAACCTATTTCTGAAGATTTTTCGGAACTGCGAATCACTATCTCATCAGAGCTAGAAAATAAAATTCACAAACTCAAAGGCCTGTTGGCGCACAAACATTCCGGCGGGATTTCAACGGCCGAACTGCTCAACCTGCTTTGCGATTTGGGACTGCAGAAATGGGATCCATGTTTGCAAAAAGAAAGCAAAACCGCGACGTCGCGGAACAATTTAATTGAGTCATCAAAACAGACACCGAAACCACAAACAAAGACTCCAGCAACGGCAATTCAAAATTCCACATCATCCCTGCGAAAAATATCAACCAGCCAGCGTCGACGAATTTGGCAACAAGCCCACGGAAAATGTAAGAACTGCGGCTCGCAATATGCTTTACAGATTGATCATTGTTTGCCTATCGCTCTTGGTGGTGATTCTGCAATCGAAAACCTGCGATTGCTGTGTCGTCATTGCAATCAGAGGGCTGCGATCCGCCAATTTGGAGTTGAGAAAATGGTTGGCTGTATTGCTAAGGGATCTGATTGA
>CAZMVK010000225.1:0-4168 GCA_964569545.1 uncultured Bdellovibrio sp. | reverse complement strand
TGGCGATACTCGCTATGACCAAGTTCTTTATCGAAAACAAAATCCGCAGCCAATGAAAAATAATTTTAGCAAACCAGAAACTGAAAAAAAAATCTGGGTTCTTGGCTCGACTTGGAGCGAAGATGAAAATGTCCTTCTGCCAGCCGTTCAGATTTGGCTTGAGCAAGGTGGCTTGGTTGTTTGGGCGCCTCACGAGATTCACTCGGAACACATACAGCAACTGGAAAAACAGCTGGCGCATCTTTCTCTTGCGTCAGAGCGGTACTCTCAAATTACTAAATGGGATTGGCAAAACAATCCCATCCTGGTTGTCGATGAAATTGGCCACCTTCATGAATTTTATGGCTGGGGCCACGTGGCCTTTGTTGGTGGGTCTTTTAAGGCCAAGATTCACAGCGTGATGGAACCTCTAAGTTTTGGTTTGCCTGTCCTTGTCGGTCCATATCATTTAAACAATAGAGAAGCCTGCGATTTTCAAAATGTTTTACTAACTGCAGAGACCTCTGCCGCAATGGTCTCTCATAACAGTGCCGAAATGATCAAACAACTGCGACTGATTAAAAATATCAGCTCACCTCATCACAAAATCTTACAAAAAGTCGAACAATGCAGTGGCGCCAGCGAGCCAGTTTTAAATTTTATTGCGCTGAACATTTTTCACCTATGACCAAAAAGTAGACGCCTGATTTAATTTGAAAATATTTTTAAAAATTTCAATCCATAGACTGAGTTAAATTGTAGACACAACTCAGCCTAAAATTTCTAAAATTAATTATTAAAAAAATTGGAATGGCCTTTGCAAAACATAGCTTACGATTATGAGCCTATTGTAAAACCACATCTGCTAATTCAGGAACTATATGAACGCAGAAACATCCTTTATGTGGATGATGTGTTTTTAAAATAAGCTCAAAGGATCGTGGGGAATCTGGGTTATGTATTTGCTAAAGGGTGGGTTATGAAAAGTTTTGTATTTAGACAAGGTATTGTTAAGGGGATTGTTTTGACTATGACAACTGTGACTGGCATCACAACAAATATTAACAGTGCTTTGGCTCAAGCGCCATCAGACGCTAAGGCCTGCCAATCAATATATTCACAAACATCAAATATACAAATCGAAGGCGATTCATTATTTAAAACATTCGAAGCTACCCACTCGATCTCACAAATTATTCGCGACAATCACCGTGATTATTCAAATTATGTAGCTACTGAGTATATTCCATTTTTAAAATCCAAAAATGAAAACACCAGCTTACTTGAATATCTAGTCCAATTTAAAGGACCCGTTCCCGGCGATAATCATGCTGGTCAAAGAATCATCGGCCCAGATTTGACAGCCTCAACCTTAGAATATTTTAACTGGGATTTAAAAGAAGGCAGCGTCCACAGTCCATATTTTTATAGCCTAGCTAATCTTGTGCTGAATACACACGCCGTAGTGAAAAAAAATGAAGTTAAGATCAAAGACGTTGCGGCTAGAATTTTATATGCCTACATTCAAGGTTTAGAAAAATCACCTTTCCCAGAACCAGCAACAATTGCAGATGCTAAAAAATTTAGTATCAAACAGTTCAATGAAATGTTGGCTGACGATTTGTCTCGATTCATCAAAAAGAAATCACACATGTTAAAGATTAAAGAAGGCAAATTGGATGCTTTTGGCGAACAAGATGCTGAGCTTGGAATCACTCGCGCACAATTGGCTGAAGCCATAGAGCTGTATGCAAATCAAACTAATGAAACAGTAAAAATGTTAGATGTCGCCATCCGACCAAAAGAACGAGGGTCTGCACATTTAAGACGTATTTGGGTTTTGATTGAAAGAACCAATCGCGAAGAAACGGATCCTTTAAAATTAGATATTATTGAGTTCAAACAAAATTTGCCTTCAACAATGGAAGGTTTATTTCCTTCAAACTTAAACCAGGAACAAGCATACGAAATGCTACGAAAAACTTTTGGCAGTAAAAACAAAAGCAATACACAATTGGTTCGTCTCAACGGACATTATATGGAGATGCGCCGAAGAAAAGTTGATTTAATGGCAGTTCCTTATTCGCAATCCTCTATCGAACAAGCTGAAGATGCTTTGCAATTAGCTTCTTATGCTGCTTACGATCAGGGGCGTAGACAATCAGAGATTGTGCCTGCTCAACAAACTCAATCTCTCAAAACTTTTCTTTTAAAGAGTGATAAACAGGTTGTCGAAGAAATCAGAAAACTTGTGAAAGCCTACTATGTACATATTAAATCTTTGCATTCGGAATATATAGAAGAAGTCTTGCCACAATCTCAAATTGACAGTGAGGGATCCCGTGAGGAAATCAAAACTACGACAAAATAATTCAAATGTGCTTCAACTAATGAACGAGTCTTTTTTTTAGGTTTGTTTTTTTGTTATAAAAAATGTTGTGCATATTAAAATGTAATTACGCTATGAACTGACGAAAGGTATCGAAAATGACTAAAAAGATTTTTAATAAAAAGAGAGTTTATAACCAAGTAGTCTCTCATATTTTATTATTTTCTTTGATTCAAACTTTTTCATTTTCAAGCTTTGCACAACCTTTGATCTGCTCAGACATTTACAGTTCGCACTTGTCAATCACGACAACGCCTACTACTTCTATCAGTAAGCCTGCAACGACTGTTACGGCACCCGACTTTTTAACAACGGGTCAATTGTATGGTCTTTATCTCAAAGAGTCTGATACTAAAATTGAAACTCTGTTAAGAATGGTAGGCAACGCTCTTTTTACAGGAGCAAGCCCTAAAGACACCTTAGAAAAAGGTGAGTTGCGTTTAGCTGTACCGCTAAAAGATGGTTATAGTCTTGAGGGTGAATACCAAGGAAGTGATCGAATAGGCGGTAAAAGTTTTCACCTGATTCGATTGCATTTGATTTTACCCAATGGTCAAGAGGTCAACCTTGATAAGACACCCTTGTCAGTCGATAACAAACAATTCCTAAGCAAAAGTTATAGTTGGAAAGTTAAAACTCAAGTTATTGATGGCGAAAATGTAGCGACGGAAGCGGCTCCCGTTCCAATAACAGATGTGCAAACATGGGCAACAGCAAAATCAACAGAAGAAAAATCGATCGATAGCAAACCACTGAAGCTTGCGGGCAAAGATCCTATTTCATTTTTGCAACAAAACATGACTTCAATGTCAGATGTTGAGTTGCAGAATATGAAAGAAACATTAGCGCAAAGAATTTTCACAGGAGCACTGCCCAAGGTCATTCAAGGTGAAGATTATAAGATTTTTGAAAGATGGATTGAACGTCTGGAAGAGTTAGAACACAGCGATCTCAGAAATCATGCCGACAATTTATGGACGTTACGTGGAAAATACATAAAAGGCTGGTTCGTCAATGGCCTAAGAAAACGTTCGAGCAAAGAAATCTTCAAGGCAGCGTTGTATTTATCCTTGGCTTACTTGATTACAAATTACGATAAAATTAAAAACTATTTTACTCCAGCTGAAAATCAGATTGATATTTTATCAGGCTCAGTTGCGACCAGTAAAGAAGCCGATTCTTTTCTTCAATTTTTGAATCAGCTTCATACAGACCCAGTTGAAATGAAAAAACTTTGGGCACTGATTTCGAAACGAATTAACGATAAAAAGGAATTCCCTTTAGACCAATTCAATGAACACGTCGACCTGATGAGTTTATTGTTTAAATATGAATTCGATAAAGGGCAAGGAAATGCTCATATTGAATTGTACGAATCGCCAAGTACAACAACCAGCGATGGCGATGATTATATTATTAGAACAATGAAAAAGCCTGTGAACATTGCACGCACAGTTCTACAATTGCCAGAGAACATAGTCGTCACAGAATTTGAATCTGCCCGAATTATCACTGTCACTTATGTAGAACAGCGTGCGGGCCTTGAACGGATCAGAACTTTGGTGATCAAACAATCACAATTTCCTAAAATATTCTCAGTTCTCAGCGCCATTCCTGCGACATTAGCAATGCCAACAAAATAAGACCAAGTGGCTGCCTCGAGGAGGCAACTAAGGCTCCGATTATTTTGTTACGCACTCTAAAAAAAAGATTGTCCATACCTTATAAGTTGGCTTAGCCTTAAACTATGTGCGCTGGGCAAAGCCACAGCGAGCCAGTGTGAGCAAAGTCATGACGACA
>CAZMVK010000224.1:0-4184 GCA_964569545.1 uncultured Bdellovibrio sp. | reverse complement strand
TTTGAAATCAGGACCCATTTGTTGCGGTCAGGGTGTTTGCCTTCAAAGGCCATGATGCCCAAGGCGCTTGTGATAAAAATAAAACTGGTATACATGGCGGCGATTCGACGTTCTTCGATCAGGCGGAAGCAGGCGATAACCAAAAGAATCACGATGATGTCGATGATGATATAGATCATCAATCGCTTTTTTTCAGAGATCGGGAGTTTTACTGTATTCATATGGCCTCGCTCTATGTTCTGAGATGGATCGTCCACATCTTTATACAAAAAAAATTTAGATCAAAACAAATTGCCGTTAAGATAAAAAATTGCTGGCCCGAGTCTTGCCTTAGAGCTGTCCGGGAGGTGTACATGCAAACCGTTCAAATCGAAAATAAACAAGAAACAAAACTTCAATTGGTGAAAGATCTGAAAAATTTTGGTCTCAATCCACAAGAGTGGGAGATCGATGGTCGTCAATCCGATATCTTCACTATTCAATCCAAGAAAGATAAGAGTTTTATTTTATTGGGAACAATCAGGCGGCTGAAAGAGTCTGTCAGCTGGCAGAATATTACTCTGGCCAGTTTGTAGTTTGAGTTCTTATCTCATTTACAAAAGGTTGTCGCAGCGAACAGAAAACAAGCTGCGCGCCCAAATTTCTTCGTTAGACAAAGTTAATGTCGTTGTCGTGACCATGGATGGGTTCAGGCCTTCAATAGGTTTTGCGTGTAAGGGCAAGTTGCCCTGAATAGACAAACGCAACGATTCATAAGCTTCATCGCCATAAATCAATTTATAAATATTTTTTAAATGACAAAACAGGGATAGATCTGGGGCTTCAAGCCACGAGAATTTTGACATTCCTGTATCTGCTGGTGGTGAGTCCCCCCACGCAAGCATGGCAAGCAACATCAGGCCTTCGTTTAGAGCCTGGCGAACCGGTCCGATTTCACCAAATTTGCTGAGGCACTCCTGCGGTGAGGACCTTAGATCTTGTTCTAATTTGCTAAGAATGCGGAAAATGTCATAACAGCCTCCAGGGGCATTGCTTGCTTTGCAGGCGCTCATGGCTTTGGGATAGGCGGGTGGGCGGGTTTGATTATTGACCTGTTTTGGAAACAAAAGGCCTCTTTCGGAATCTATAAAGACCTCAGCTTGGGAATCGCAGCGAGAGTGGGGCTCGCGAATGACAAAAAACAAGCCAATGGATATGACGATCACAGCTGGAACCAGTATTTTTCGAGGAATTTTTTGTAACATCCTTTCATCATAAGCCTGTGAAAGAGGCATTATCAATTAACCAAAGCGATGAAGCATCAAGTTAGATATCGCGCAATTGACAAAAAATAATCCAAGCATTATCTTCGGCTCTCTTTGTTCGGGGAGTAGCGCAGTTTGGTAGCGCATCTGGTTTGGGACCAGAGGGTCGCAGGTTCAAATCCTGTCTCCCCGACCATTTTTCTATATTTTATAAACCTCGAGATTTCTCGGGGTTTTTTTTTACCCTGAGGTCACTATGAGCGCCACACTTCATGAACTAAAAAAGGCTTCAGATTCTCTGCAAATTGCACAAAGACTTTTAAGTGATTTTATTCAAAAAGAGTCTGGAAATATAGAGTTACATAAAGCATTGCGGGATTCTTGTATTCAACGTTTTGAATTCTGTGTTGAGCTTTCCTGGAAGATATCTATGAAGCTTTTAGGTCTTGAAACGAAAGCTCCAAATCCTGCAATCCGAGATATGGCACAAAACAAACTTATTGATGACCCGCAAATTTGGTTTGAGTTTCTTCTGGCTCGCAATAAAACATCACACACGTATGATGAAGACGTTGCCAAAGAGGTTTACAGTGAGGTTGCGAGACTGATTCCAGAGCTAGAAAAACTTCTTGAAAAGTTGGCTCAGTTAAAATGAAGTATGGATTGTCCGATTCAGAATTCTTATTTTTAGAAGAGCATTTGATTGCACCGTTAAAAAAAAATGGCGCTCGGGTCTTTCTCTTTGGGACGCGCGCAACTGGCAAATATAAGAAATTTTCCGATATTGATATACTCTATAAATGCTCAACGGCAGCAATAACTAACTCTGAAATTTATCGCCTACTCAGTTTTCTGGAAGAGTCCAATTTTCCTTATAAAATAGATCTTGTTAGCGACAGTGACTTGGCTGCCAGCTATCGCGCAGATGTTGAGAAAAATTGGATTGAGCTTTAGAAAGTAAAGAACATGTTAGACGCCAATTTCTACTAGATCCCCTTGGTCATTTTTGGGAAATATATTTACAGTCGATAATTGTTTATGCAGTTAATGATTCCGTTGTTGTTTTCAAAGCAAACTGTGGAGCTAAAGAGAGATGTAAAAGCGGTCTGTGTTTTGCTTGATGATCATTATGAACATAAAAGTCCTGTCAAAATATTTGTCGCCTATTTTTTTCATTCTATTTTTCTCCCAATTCATGGGTTTTTCATGTTTGGCATTGGAGCTAAATTCTTGTTTAAATATTTTTAAGCCAGCCGGTGGAGGTAAAAATCTAGTTGTGCCTGCTTTAAATATTTCTCGCATTATCAAAACTCATGTGATCGAAGAATTTGATAAGTTATTTTATTTTGGTACTGCTGATGATGGTTTGATCATGGGGCATTCATTGGTATCGAAACATATTCTGATCTTTCAAAATCTAAATGGTGTCATCACTCCGCACGGTGAGATAACAATGCCGCAATTTCTCAATCGCGAGAATGGTCAAGAGCTCAGTCCAAAACAAAGTATTTTTAGTCGAATATTTGGCAAGAAGCCTTCTGTAGACCTACAAGTCCGTAATATATTTTATTCTAATGACTATTTACGACCAGAGCTTGTGGTCGATTTTGTTTCTTCCACAGAGAGGGCTGTTAATAAAAATTTTAGAGCTTCCTATAGTTTACTTGAAAAAAAATGGAGTGCCTTTAGTGAGATTGAAGATTCATTTAATTCAAGCGAACTAATTCTGTTGCAAACATTTTCAGTATCGGACAGTCGTCGATATCAAAATAATTTCTCAACATGGTTGTCGCAATTGGGTATGTCTTCCGCAGAAGAAAAAGTTCAAATTTCTATTTTTAAAAATAAAAAAACAAAGCATATTGTTGCAATTCGAAATGATGAACCTATTTTTACAGCAAATTCGAAGGAAATAAATTTGGCACTGAAAAATAAGGTAGAACAAGTTCCATTTTATTCAGCCGTTCCTGCATATTCTGGAAATGTGGAGATGATTTTTAACCAACAACAGCTTGTTGGAGTCGATAAAGAAAATCAAAAAATAATATTTTTTGAAAGCCTATTTTTTTAGTTTTCTAATAAACTGAAGAAAAAATATTTTAGTTGGGCTGCGAAGGAATTTTTTGGCAGATCGAGGCGCGAAGATGATATTTTTTATGGCCTAAGCTAGATATTAGCAACGAAGAGCCAGCAAAATATTTATTCAATCTTGATAAATTCAGCTGCGGTAGAAATAAGAAATTGTAGGAAAATGGTTTTTTTGAACTTAGCCTAGTTGTATTTTGTGAACATCAACAGATTGAATTACAGTGATTTAATTTCAAATGTTTCAAATTCAAAGAGAATGGTCTAAAACCTCAGCGATAAAAAAGTCGCAAAATTTTTCGGAACTCATAATCAACGCTGCCATGTCGATTCGAATGGACAGCGGTGGTCGGCTGAGGTGAGGCAAACCTTGCAGTCCCATGAGTAACATCATGGCATTGATTTGACTCATTAATAGGGATTGGTTCACTCGTTCAAATAAATGGCCGTTGATTCCTGTATGATAATATTGTGCGATAAGTTTTAAGACTTGTCGCTGTGAACAACTGTCGCAGTTTTTGATTTGCATAAGTGTTTGATGCATTGATTTTAAATAATAAATGAGATTTCCTGATTTTGTATAGGTGTGTTTCCAATCGTATTCTGCAAATTCATTTGTTGGTTGAAATGCTTTTGGTACGCCGGGAATAGATATTAGAGGATCGTAAAGAGAAAAAATAATTTTCGTACGCTCTTTAATTGAGTATGGATTGATGTATTCTCTTAAGAACAATACCATCTCATCACCTGTGCGAAGGTGGCCTGCGTATCTTTGATAGAGTTCTATGAGTTCAATTTTAATTTGCCGTCGATTAGTTGTGCAGTCATGACGCGTGATTAACCATCGAAAGGGGT
>CAZMVK010000223.1:0-4265 GCA_964569545.1 uncultured Bdellovibrio sp. | reverse complement strand
AACTTTATGTTTCCTGATCCTATTAGCTAAATATTCATTCAATGCTTTTTGACTGGAAAGCCAATTCCGCCCCTCTTTGTGGGCCTCAAGTTTTCCTGATCTAGCCAATAGGTTAAGGTATTTTTCAGAATATGGATTCGATTTGGCTAGCCCCGACAACAGAACCAATGATTCGTATTTACTTGATCCTGACCCAATAGCCTTTAAATAAATATTGATTGAGCGTTCAACGGCCTGAGCTATAAATTTACCAAAATCGGCAAAATTTCCTGCATCTGCTTTTTCTAAAGCGCTATAATATTTTTTGCGATCATTTTTTAAAATGGTTACTAACGGATAGCCTTTTTGCATCAATATTAAATTCATAAAAAGTCTCGCAGTACGACCGTTGCCATCAGTAAAAGGATGTATGTGGACCAATTTGTGGTGAGCCTTGGCCGCAAGCTCCACAGGATGAATTTTACCTTCACTTTTTTTTATCCAGATGATGAGATCTTCCATCAACTGCGGCACTTGATAGGCCGGTGCTGGCTTATGCTTAGATCCGGTGATTATGACATTCCCTTGTCGATACTTTCCTGCATCATCGTCTTCGATATCTTTTACAATTAATTGCTGAAGCGATCTGATGAGTCGCTCATTGAGGGTATGTTTTTTTTCATGTTCGATGAGATCAAACAAGAAATGAAGTGCGTCGTGATGATTTTTGGCTTCAAGATGGTCTTTTAAGGATTTTCCCTTAACTGTAATCCCATCATTGATAATCAAGTAGGTTTCTTTTAAGGTGAGTTTATTTCCTTCGATAGCGTTTGAGTTGTATGTCATATCTAATGAAAACTGCTCTTTGAGTTTTCGAACTAACGTCGGAGACAAAGGTCTCATTTTTTGAATCAAACTGTATTTTTGATCGATTCTTTTAAGAATTGCATTTGATATCATAAATTCCTTAATATGGTATAAGTTCATATTCATTGTATACCATATTAAGGAATTTACAAGAAAAACAGGTCTTTACCTGAAATACAAGCCATCGCGTAAGTGACGGCTAATTGTCATTACACGTTGTGCTGAAGAGGTGATTAAATCAAGAAAGTGACATCTTTACAGAAATAAAAATAGTGGTTTGATCTCAGTTGCAGAGCAATTCTTCAGATAGGAATCTGCAAGCAAGAGCATCAAGCAAATTCTAAATAATATTTGACAGCAAATATGATCAACAAGAATTCTTTTAAATGCACAATCTTATCTCTTTTTAGAAAAACGAAAGCTAAGATTATTTTACACGCTGCTCTTGTCTAAATAACGCCATAGTATAGCATCTGTAGCTGTCGTTCTTACTCTTGAAAAAAGTGAATTCAAAAACCTGTGATATACATTTTGTGAACTTATGTAGATCGAAATGTCGATCGATTTACAAAAAATAAATAACTTATATATACTGAAAGGTCTCCTCATGAACAACTCTTCAAACTTAATGTCAAAAGAATTGCGTGCCTTGAAAAACTCTGACCTTGATTTGCGCATTAAATCTCTGGCGCGACAAGAACGTGAATTGTTAACCCAAGTCCTTCATATCATCAAAGAAATCGACAACCGCAGATTATATCTTGAACTGAGCTTTAGCAGCTTATTTGCGTATCTGACCGAAGCTGTTGGCTATTCAGCATCAAGCGCTCAACGACGTATTGATGCCGCCAGATTGCTGAGCGAAATTCCATCGCTCTCAGAAAAAATTGAAAGTGGCGAAATTCATCTAACCCAGGCGTGCATGATTCAAAAGGCAGCTCGAGAAATCAAACGCACACGACAGATCAGAGTTTCTAGTGAAGATAAATTAGAATTGCTGGCTTCATTGTCAGGCAAAAACCAACGAAATACAGAAAAACAAGTCGCACAGTATTTTGATATGCCCATTTTACAAAAGCCGTTTGAAAAAACTCAAGCTGACGACAGTGTTCGTTTGGAAATCACCTTGAGCAAAAGCCAATATGATAAACTAAAGCAGGCGCAAGCCTTGATATCACACGCTGTGCCGAGCAATCAAATTGTCGATTTTATCGAATATGTCAGCGACAAAGTGATCAAACAAAAAACTACTGCCACGGTGGCATCAGCTAAGAAGAATGGTAAAGATGCAAAGTCACATAATTACAATGTGGAGGTGAACTCAACTGAGCAAATCAATTCCGTTGATCTAGCTAAATCAACCGTCCAGAAAAAACCAACGACTCAGGCTAGTTCAATTGACAAGGTGAGCTCAACAACACAATTGAATTCTACAACGCAAACAAATTTATTGCTGTTGGCAAACAGAACTCAGAATGGATTTTCAACTCAAATCAAAAAGAAAATGTTAAATCAATTTTCATCTTGTCAGTATCGCGATCCGAAGTCTGGCAAATTGTGCGGCAGCACTTGGTTTTTGCAAGTCGATCACAAACACAGCCGCTGGGCTGGCGGCAATAATGGAATTGAAAATGCGACTGTGCTTTGCTCTCGGCATAATAATTTAAAATACCGCAAAGAAGCTCAACTGAAATAACTCTGCGGATTTAGAGTTTTAATCTGACTTTACCAGGTTCGAGTAATGGCGCCTTATCTAATTTCTCTAAACCCGCTGCATGCAAACCATTCTTAGATGAAGTTCTCACCACTTCGCTTGAAATACAATTGCACAGACAAGCTCAAATCAAAGCCATCACTTATTCGAATCAGATCGAAGGAAATAAGTTAGATGAAAAGGCCGTAGAGACCTTGTTGGGAACAGCGCAACCAAAAACTAAAGATATAAATGCGAAAGAAATTCTGAATTGTTAAAATGCATTTTGTTATGCCGAGAGTTGGTGAATGAAAATTTAATTCCGAGTATTCGTGATTTTTGTGATTTGCAAAAACTTGACACAGCAGACCTTATCTAAAAAAAATCAAACCGAAAGACTGCGCACAATGCATGAATGTTGGTTCAGCTTGAGTTTTCCCATTTTATAAAGACTCGATCTGTCTAATAAGTACTTGATGAAGAGCTGCGATCCATCCACGGCGCTGGAGCTTCTGAGTCCACGACATTGGCGCTATCCGGAATTTCTTTAATTGGATGTTTCAAAATCTTTATTGTTGGGATATCAAAATCGTTTCTTTCATCCGGAATGTATTCTAAACCCATTTCAAATTCAGCTCCGGCATCAGCTTCAGAATCACCAGGGCTGTCATCTTGAGGATTTGTTGACACTGATTTCATACGCATTGTGTATTCATTTTCCGATATGGTATCTTCGATGCTTCTGTCTTTACCCATGATATTCCTCCAGATATAAAAGTCAGCATTCGGCTGACGTGTTTTGTGAATAGAAATTTTTCTCGTCGCAATCATTAACGTGTCCTCTTCCTCCGCAAGCAAAGAGGTGTTTTGCTATTTTATTTATGAACAACGCTGTTCAACTATTAGGATTGCAATTTGCAGTCCTAGTCAAATATGCACAAGATTGGTCTATTGCTTGACTAGTAAAATATACGTGTCATTTTGCATCTTTCACGTGTCATTTTTGAACTGAATTCGTTGTGGTGTACCTTAGAATAGCTGGAGTGATTGAATATTATGAATCAGTGGAAACCATATCTTATTGCACTGGCGGTTGGGCTGCTGGTCGGAATAGAACGTGAAAATTCAAAGTCAGAACAAAAAGCATTAGGTGTTCGAACTTTTTTTTTATTAAGTCTGCTTGGCGCTGTCAGTGGAGGGTTGCAAAGTCCTTGGCAATCAGCCCTCATTACAGGATTTTCATTGAGTTTAATTTTAGTGTCTTATTTTCTGCAAAGATATTCTGAAAATGGTGAGGTTCATCTAGGGCTAACAACCGAATTTGCAGCAGGGATTGTCTATTTTGCGGGATACCTCACTCACAGTTCGCCAGCTCTTGCCGCTATAATTGGCCCCATTGTTGCCATTATTTTATTTTCAAAATTAACTTTGCATCGATTCATACATGCAATAAAAGCAGACGAATTGAAAGCAGCAATT
Organism: uncultured Bdellovibrio sp.; assembly: GCA_964569545.1. GTDB lineage: Bacteria > Bdellovibrionota > Bdellovibrionia > Bdellovibrionales > Bdellovibrionaceae > CAZMVK01. Next base: position 247 of record CAZMVK010000223.1, on the reverse strand, counting down.
TCGATTTTGTTGATAACCGCAGTTGTTATCGAGTTCGCACCAGATACGTCGGTTGATCCGTGGGGATTTTTTAATCCAAGAAAATTTGGATACTTGGTGCTGACTTTGGCTTGTTTTGAGTTTCTAAGTTATATTTCATATAAATTTGTCGGCGAAAAAAAAGTTCATTGGTGGTTGGACTGCTTGGCGGTTTTGTTTCCAGCACTGTCGTCTTAATTTCTTCAGCGAAACAAGCAGAAACGGCAGC
>CAZMVK010000222.1:0-4290 GCA_964569545.1 uncultured Bdellovibrio sp. | reverse complement strand
AGAAATACCTCTAGATAACAAAACTGCTTTTTCAGCTGGATCGGCAGATCCCACCGCTCTAAATGAACCGATCATACCAATGATTGTTCCAAGTAGACCTGCTAACACGGCCACGTTACCAGTCACAGCCAAGAATGAAGACCAACCTTCAAACTTAGGTGTTTCACGTAAAGACGCTGCATCCATCGCCACTTGAATTTCTTCATCTGGACGTTTGTTCAATGCCTGAACCAATCCCGCTTTTACTACCACTGTTAGCGGAGCTTGACGGCTATCACAGAAAGCAATAGCTTGCTTTAAGTCTCCACGCAAAATCATACCGAAAATATTATCGGTGAAATCTTTTTTGTCGATAGTTAAGTTCTTGAGAGCCAAGAATCTTTCAACCACAAGAAATACTGTGATCAATCCAATAAACAGAATGACATACATCACTGTTCCACCCTCTTCGAACGCTCTTTGAATAAACGGCATATTATCCGTTGTTGCTTGTGCTGCTGCTGTCGGTTCCACTTTTTCCTCCTTAAAAAACACTCTTCTATTTATAACTTAGTTTAAATCTATTTTTGTGCACCAAATACAAACGGGTAATCGACAACAGCGACCGTACCTGCTGGTGGCTCTGGGAATCTTGCTTCTTTGATTCTTGCAGCGACACAGGATTCTACTGTTGCATCATTCATAGTTGTACTTTTTGCTTTAGCCGTGCGAACTCTTCCTTGCTCAATAATTTCAAATTCAATAATAACTTTACCTTCAAGGCTTGAATTCGAACGCAACTGTCTCTCGTAACAAGATTTGATCTGGCTTAAGATCGAACGAATCACGCGACGAACGGCCTCGCGATCAATTGTTCCTTCCCAAGATTCATCCGCACCACCTGGATCAATACTTACATTTCCCTTTTCACCGCTGCCAGTACCGGCGCCGTAAGTGCCCATACCCGACCCACGACCTTTAGTTCCAACACCAGCAATCCCTTGAGTTGCAGTACCCTTAGCGCCAGCGCCGGTGTCTTTGAATTTAGAACCAATATCATCACCTTCGCGATTTTCGTTCTGACCAGATCGACCCGTCGCCTGGTTCGCCATACCTAACAACTCACCAGAGCCAGAATAAGCTTGATCTAATTGTTTACGAACACCACCACCGCCGAATGCACTTAGCAAACCCATTTTATTTACATCTGCTGACTGCGCATTTGCACCAGCAGTTTCACCAAGTTTGGTCGCGCCACCTTGTTTGACAGATGTAATTTTTTTCGGACGATTAGCACTGTTTGGCTTCGGCATGACTTCCGCGGCTTTGCCAGAGGCAGCTGTTTGTGTGGAGCCAGCTTTTTTCTGTTCTTTTTTATCTTCTGTGACTTTGATTTTTTTCAACTCAGGCGGTGGCTTAACCGGCTCTACTGGAGATGGAGGCTTTGTTTCCTCTGTCAGTTTTGCATTCGGAACGGTAGTCGTTGTTGTTTTATCATAGATAAATTGTGCCAAACGAACTTGATCATCTGGTTTTTCTTCTGTCGATGGGCGAGGACTGTAGACCGCCATATACAGAGCAGTCAAAGACACGATCACTAAAGATACAATCAAGCCTGTCAACTCACCCGCTGAGAAATCAATAGGTCCAGCTAATAAAGGAATTGGAGCATTTGGCACGTAGCGAACAAAAATTTGTACGGCTCCGTCTTGCAAAGACAAACAAAGAATTTCGCCTTGATCCAAACGCACAGCTTGATTCACACCGACCTTAAGCAATTTTCCAAGTTTAGCCAGGTCTGCTTCAAATATTGGTTCAGGTGATAGATTATGCAATTCAACAAACGCACCTGCTGGAACCAAAACGCGACAACCACCTGTCAACTCAAGAAATGTCTCACTACCTTTTATAAACTGTGTAGGTAATTGAATCTCTGCACGACTGGAAATAGAGCCAATGCTGACTTTCTTTTGATTTGTAAAATGATAGGTCGACAAGATGCGATTCTGCCAAGCTACGATGACTTCTACTGTTGGACCCTTTGTTGGCTTTAAATATTTCTTTAAATCACCTACCGCATTTGCCGGAGCAAAGGTGCCAGTAGCTTTTCTTTCTGATTTTGATTTTTTAGAATTCACAAAACTAGCAACTGGCTCAGCAGCTCGATCATGAGTACCTGCGGCCTTTGGCAACTGCGGTTTCACAACTTCAAAACTGCGGTTTTCAACAGCCTCTGCGACTTGCTTAGAGGCTTGTTGTGACGTTTCACTTTCAGCCTCTGTTGCTGCGACTTGCGCGATTATTTCAGCGGCAACCACACTTGGTGGGACTATTTTTACTTTTGGCGCGCCAACAAAGAAATGAATCCGAAATGGACCCAGCTCAATATTGTCACCCGATGAAATAGGCTCATCTAAAATGGACTTTCCATTTTTTTTAGTTCCACTGATCGATCCCATATCGCAGAGATAGTAACCCGAATCTCGCAACTCGACGAGACAATGAATGGGTGAGATCTCAACATCGTTAAGGTCCACCGTTACGTCTGCATCATGACCAAATATAATTTGATCAGATTCAAACTGCTTAACTTCTAACAACTGATCCTTTTTAAATATTCGTAAAATGATTGGTGATTTCAATTCGAACTCCGAGCGCGCTGTAGGTCTTCAGATGTTTGTTTCATTTCTGGTAAAAAATTTTCTCTTAATTTTATTAATCTTTTATAATTAAAGTTTTTCTTTTGAAAAAGATAGAACAGCTCTGGCTTTTGCGTAGATCCTTCGACCAATTCATCTTCAAAATTCAGAGTTTTCTTTTTTTCTTTTTTCGACGCAGCAGCTGATGTCGTCGTATTAATATCTTCTGCAAAAACAATAGAATGAATAGAAAACAAAATTAGAAACACAATAGCCTCTAGCTTTGTCGTCCTTTTTTTCATTTTTTTTGTCAGACTTGGAGCGGTGTTTTGCATTTTAATCTCTCTGTTTATTCTCTATCTATTTTCTATTTTAAACCAGCTTTTGCTTTATTTTCCAAAACATTAATTTTATTTCTTGCCTCTGACGAAAGCCCTAGAAAACGAAGCTTGTTTACATTCTCCAATCCCTCAGAGTATTTTTTCATATGATCGATCAATAAAATAGTATAATTTAACAAAACGTCTGGTTGGTTCCCATTGATTTTTATTGCTTGCTGATAAATCTGCTCAGCAGCATCAAATTTCCCAGCTGCTGCTAAACAAATTCCATAGTTATTTAAGACTTTAGGATCGGCAGAATTTCTTTTAATAGCAATTTCAGATACAACCAAACCTTTAGTATAATCTTTTTGTTTGACGTAAATAGCCGCTAAATTTGCTGAAGCAGAGCTTTTCGCTGGACTTAAATCTATTGCCTTACGAAACTCACGAATTGCCGAACGTAAATCTTGTTGCGCCATCAAAGTTAAACCTAAATTATTATGCAACTCTGCCTGTTGCGCATCAACTTTCAAAGCTTTGTTAAACATATATTCTGCAGCAGAAAAATGTCCCTTACGATAATGAAACAATCCCAATGCATTGATGGCTCTTATTTCATTTGGGCTTTTCAATAAAACCTGTGTTGCTGCCTTATAAATATTGTCATCACGATTGCTTCGAATGGCTTCCATTAACGAAGTCATTTCAGGACTGTCTTTTGATATATTTTTATTTGTTTCAGTGGAATCATCAGCTTCATCACTGACTAGTTTTTCTCCGACCTCTTCATTTGCCTTTGCCACCTCTGAGTTTTCGCTTTTTTTAGAACTAGAAGAACAGGCAGCCAACAGCAAAAATAAAAACATTACTTGGTGAATATTTTTCTTAATCATAAACCCACCCACTCACCTTGTTTAACATCCGAAACTTGCTCACCATGATCATACAGCGACTGAGAATCCAGCTTCAATAACAACTCGCGCGCTCGAAGATAAGACGTATCATAGACATCCAACTCAGAACCACGATTGACCGCCGCTCGTAAACTGTCTTTTACTTTGGCATAAAAAGGCTCAGCAATTTTAGCAATTCCAGCTTTGTACTGAGTCACTTGTTCTGCATTAAGACCTGAGGGCAATGGAGCATTCATCAATGAATCTCCCATATGCAAATTGACCTCACCCAACAAAGACAATGCTCCAACAATTTCCTCAGAGCTGTCGTATTTCACAACCTCTGATAAATCTTTATTTAGCTGACTAACCAAAGAAATCTTTTTCTGTACAACTTGCGCTTGTAACTTTGCTGTAGCTGGAATTCGAATGGAGCTCAACTCATCAAACACAACA
>CAZMVK010000221.1:0-4344 GCA_964569545.1 uncultured Bdellovibrio sp. | reverse complement strand
CGTTGTATTTTTGAACTTAAAAAAGCACAAGCACGAGCGCATATCTTAGAAGGCTTGAAAAAAGCATTGGATCAAATTGATGCCGTTATTCAAACTATTCGTTCGTCAAAAGAAGCACACGGCGCGAAAGAGGCTTTGATTAAAAACTTTTCTTTTTCTGATTTGCAGGCAACAGCAATTTTAGAAATGCGATTGCAACGTCTTACTGGTTTGGAAAGAGAAAAAATTGAAAATGAATTGGCAGAAATTTTAAAACAAATTGAAAAGCTTCAATTTATTTTAGCTGATGTCGGTGAAGTATATAAAATTATCATCGAAGAACTAACAGAGATTCGTCGCAAATTTGCAGACAAAAGACGAACGCAAATTACTGGTAGTACAGATGATATTGAAGATGAAGATCTGATCGCTGATGAAGAAATGATTGTTACAATTACTAACACAGGATATATTAAACGTATTCCTGTTGATCAGTACCGCGTACAAAAACGCGGAGGTAAAGGGCTTAAGGGCATGGAGACTCGTGAAGAGGACTATGTCACAAATATTTTTCTAGCTAGCACAAAAACAACACTTCTTGTTTTCACCGACAAGGGTAAACTGTATTGGTGTAAAGTTCACCGATTGCCGCTTAGCAATCGCACCTCAAAAGGCAAGGCAATTGCAAACGTTGTTCAGTTGGTTGCCAACGAAAAAGTACAGGCAATTTTACCAATCACAGAATTTTCAGCAAATAAATACGTTGTGATGTTGACCGCAAAAGGCATCATCAAGAAAACTTCTTTGGATGCTTTCTCGAATCCACGTCAGGCAGGTATTATTGCTTTAACGACAGATTTGGATGACAGCCTAGTTGAGGCAAAAATTTCTGACGGCACAAGTGATATATTCATAGCCACCAGAGAGGGTATGTCAATTCGCTTTAACGAAGATGATGTCCGCGCAATGGGACGCGCAGCTCGTGGCGTGAAAGGTATAACGCTTGGTAAAAATGATTGCGTGATTGGTATGGAAGCGCTTGAAAAGAACAGCAAAGACACTATTTTAATGGTGACAGAGGCTGGATACGGCAAGCGTTCTAGTATTGAAGAGTACAGAGTTCAATCTCGCGGCGGAGTTGGTGTGATCACTCAAAAAACCACAGACAAAGTTGGTTTGGTAGTTGGCACTAAAAAAATTCAATCTGAGCAAGAGGTTATCTTGTCTACAGATCGTGGTCAGGTAATTCGAATGAAAGCATCTGATATTTCTATTATTGGTCGCAACACTCAAGGAGTGCGATTGATTAATTTGAATGATAAAGAAGAAAAAGTAACAACATTAGCTATTGTGGATCAGGAAGATGATAGCACAGATCCAGAAACACCAGCATCAACGCCGGCATCAAATTCATCATCTCTTCATTAGGTCAAATGAATTATAAAATGAAAATATTTTTGGCACTTATATTTAGTTTTGTTCTGTTCACGGGCTGTAAAAAGCCCGAACAGGCTGAGCTTGAAAAAGGTCAATCTGAAATTAAAAAAGAAAATTTTCATATAGCACTCACCCATTTTGACAAAGTTATTATTCGTGCTCCAAATTCAGAGCAGGCTCTAGAGGCCGCCAGAGAAGCTGCAAAAGCAACTTTTTTTAATAGTAAAGAGTTTGATCGAGCTATTCGTTATTATAAGTTTTTAGTTTTACGCTCTACAGATGCGACAGAGAGACTGCTCAGTCAAAAACAGCTGATCGCAATTTATTTTGATCACCAGATGAATTATCCGCAGGCGGTAATTGAAATTAATAAGTTGATTACAATGCTTGACGATCCGAAAGAAAAAATTGAATTCAAAATAAAATTAGCAAGAGCGTATTATTATCAAAATAATTTTCTACAGGCAGAAAATGAAATAGATGAGTTTTTACAGAAAGAACAAGTTGGAGAATTAAAATTTGATTTGTTATTGCTAAAGGCCAATGTCAATTTGGCAAAAAAAGAAGTTTTGAAAGCAATTGAAATTTTAAAATCATTGCTGTTGAATTTTCCCGAAAGAGCAAACAAAGAAAATATCGGAACGACACTATCAGTGTGTTATGAAGAGCAAAAAGATTTTAAAAACGCATTGGCAGTTTTGGCGCAAATCAAATCAACACACGCAGTTCCGGAATATGTAGATATTAGAATTAAAAGACTGCAAGAAAGATTGAAAAATCAACCTGGCGCTAAGGGTAAATTTCGTAAATGAATAACAAGTATTTAGTTTTTGTTGGTATGGGCATGGAGTTAATAGGGATTATTGGTGGATGCTTATATGTTGGACAAATTCTTGATCAAAAACTTCAAAGCAATGGGCTGATTATGGTTGGACTATCTGCGGCCGGGCTTGCGGGCTGGCTTTATCAAATTATATTATTAACGCGGCAAATTGAAAATAGTGAAAAAAATGAAAATTTAGCTGATGTAGAAGTAAAAAAAAGTGATCACAAATGAGGCAAGAAGATAATTTTTCTCCCCTCAAATATTTTTTACAGCTCAATCCATTGACGTTATTTCTATTAATTCAGGCTATGATTGTTTTGATCGGATATTTTGCTCTTAATTTAAACAATAATATCAATCAGGCGTACTCATTTCTTATCGGGTCTGCGCTCATTCTGTCTAACCTTATTGTTTTGTCTGTTGCTTGGGCATTAGTAGTTGAGAAAAAACTCATTGCGCTATCTGCATCGATTATTGTATTTAAGTACGCGCTTTTAGGAGCAATTGTATATCGAGTTTTAAAATTAGATTGGATATCGACAGGATGGTTTTCAGTTGGTATTACCAGTTTGATTTTAACGGTTTTTGTTTTTATTTTTCTGAAACCCCTGGTTTTAAAAAATATAGATGAAGATGAACAATAGCAAAAATCCAAAAAGGCATATACAAAGAGTTAACTAAGGCGATAAGAAGACTGAGACCGTTAATTTTTGATTTAGAGAATAATTCAAAAAAAGTTCTCGTAGAAAGCAGGCATATGTCATTTACATTGACGTCACTAATTCCAGGTGTTGGCCATGAATATGCGCACGTAGCGACTGCTGGTATTGTTACGGCAGGGTTAGTTGTTACAAGTATTGTAGCTAAAAAAATCTTGGGTAAGGGTGATAACGCCGTTATTCCTGCAGATCGATTTTCGTTAAAAGGTATTTTTGAATTGATCACAGAATTTATTGCTGGGCTTTGTGACATGGTTATTGGTGAGCATGGTCATAAATATATTCCGATGTTTGCCTCTATTTTTACCTTTGTTTTAATTAACAATTTGGTGGGAGTCATTCCGGGTATGGCGCCAGCTACAGAAAATTTGAATACGACTTTGGCTATGGGTATTTGCGTTTTTTTAACGTACAATATTTTTGGTTTAAAAGAGAATGGCGTTTCTTATTTGAAACATTTTTTAGGACCAGTAATGTGGTTGGCACCATTAATGTTGGTGATTGAGTTGATCTCACACATCGTTAGACCAATCAGCTTGGGATTAAGGCTTGCGAATGTTTTAAAGGGTGACCATACCGTTGTAGGTATCTTTTTAGATATTGCGCCAATTGGATTACCAATTCCATTTTATATTTTAGGTATTTTTGTTTGTTTTGTACAAGCATTTGTATTTACTTTGTTGTCCATGGTTTACGTAGCCTTGGCGACTGCACACGATCATTAATTTTTTAAGTAGGTTAACAATAAAAGGAGAAACCACATGAAAAACTTGGCAAAAAATATTTTCTTAGCACTGTCTTCAATGCTTGTAGCATCTGTAGCATTTGCTGAAGAAGCTGCAACAGCAGCGACTACTCACGCTTCTAACGATCACGGTATGATTGCATTGAGCGCAGGCTTAGCAATTGGTATCGCGGCATTGGGCGGAGCTTTGGGACAAGCTAAAATTGCAGCAGCAGCTTTAGATGGCATTGCTCGTAATCCAGCTGCTCAAGGTAAAATCTTTACTCCAATGATCATTGGTTTGGCTCTTGTTGAGTCACTTGTGATTTATGCTTTCGTAATCGCATTCTTCTTGAACGGAAAATTCTAATTTTAATTAAATAATTCATCTTATGTTTGCTTTGGTTTAACTAAGGCAATAACTAAGGCAAACAGAGAAGAAGATTAGAGAATAAAAGTTTAGATTAAAAAAGCCAGCCAACAAGGCTGGCTTTTTTGTTTTTAAATTAAACTTGGGTTTTAACTCTTAAAAAAATTAATTATGCGGCACAAATCACGCAACAGATGAGTTCTGTTGCATGATATTTTATATTTACTAGGATTCTAATAACGGATTTACAGTGTTTTCGATAGTTGTTCTGATTTTATCTAGGCCCGCC
>CAZMVK010000220.1:0-4378 GCA_964569545.1 uncultured Bdellovibrio sp. | reverse complement strand
AAAATACAGCTGAACACACAGGCTATTGAGTAAGCGGGAACTCCATGAAGTTTTGCAAAAACCCCGTTTCAGCGGGGTTTTTTATTTTAAACGCTCTTCTTTCTTTCGGATTTTTATCTGGATGCCATTGGCGTTCGGATGTTGGTAACAAACCCGTATTACAAGTCAATGAACACAAAATCACCGCCAAAGAGTTTGCCGACCGACTGGCTAGACAACTTAAAGATTTCGATGCTTTGTCTGCGAAAGATGCCAACATTGTTAAGAGAGCCAAAGAAGAAATTCTTCGCAATTATATTTTAGAAAACATTGTTATAGATTTTGCATCTACACAAAAAATATCTGTCACCGATGAAGACCTGGAAAAAGATATTAACGACGTCAGGGCCTCATATCCTGACGATATTTCATTTCGACGAATGCTGGCTGAAGACAATCTTTCCTTACAATCATGGAAAGAACAGCGTCGCATGAGTCTTTTATATAAAATTGTTTTTAAAAAAATTGGCGAAAATCTTGTGCCTCCTACTGCCGTAGAAATTCAAAAGTATTATGAAGAAAATAAGGATCGTTATAAACACAAAGAGCGCATTTATATGCGCCAAATAGTGACTGACGACCTATCAAAAGCTCAGAGCCTAAAAGAAGAACTCAAGAAAAAAGACTTTGCTGAGCTAGCTAAAAAATATTCTGTTTCTCCCGAGGCCAAAGCCGGCGGACTGGTTGGATGGGTTGAGCGCGGCGCGGTGGATATCTTTGATAAAGCTTTTACCTTGCCAGCAAACGGCACCAGTCAGGTTTTAGAGAGTGTTTATGGTTTTCATATTTTTAAGGTTGAGAAAAAAGAGTCAGCAGGGTTTTATAGTCTTGAGCAGGTCAAAAAAGAGGTCACTCAAGCTTTGATGGCGAGAAAAGAACAGGCCGAGTTTTCGTCTTGGCTTGATAAACAAATTCGTAGCTCTCGCGTGCTTCGAGACAACGACCTGCTTGCTGCGATAATAGTTGAAACAAAATAGCCGCCGCATGCTGCTGGAGATTTATGAATAGATATTTTAATTTTCTCACTTGTTCTTTTCTTTTATTAACAATGACCGCTCGTGCAGAACTTGTTGATCACATTGTTGCTGTTGTAAATAACGAAATCGTCACAATGTCAGATCAAAAAAGTTTTTCCCACAAAGTTGAAAGTGCCGGAATGATTGATGATCTTTTGCTTTTTGGTCAGCCAGCAGATTTACTCAAGGGAAATTCAACCGCACAAATTAATTATCTTATAAACGAAAAATTAATTGGTTCTGAAATTAAACGATTGAATTTATCTGTAACAATTGAACGCGTAGAGCAAGAGATCAGAGATATCGCAAAAAGAAACAACGTCAGTCGTGCTGATTTATTGGTTGCAATTAAAAACCAAGGAATGAACGCCAGTGATTATCAAGAATTTATTAAAACCAGAATCGAGCGCCAATCTTTGATCGAGCAAGAGATCACATCAAAGATTCGCGTTTCAGATGAAGACGTGATGGCGCAATATGCTCGTATTCACAACGATAGCAGCGCTGGAGTTTATGAATACACATTATCTCATATTTTATTTAATCCACGCAAGGGCGGCGCCGAGGCCGCAAAAGATCGCGCTGAAATTGTTCTTAAAAAATTACGTGCTGGTGATTCATTTGATGCACTTGCCGAACAGCACAGCGAAGATCCAAATTTTTCTAACGGCGGATCTCTGGGAACATTTAAGGCGGGCGAGTTCAACAGCGCATTAGAGCAGGCCGTGCAAGGCTTGGGAGCTGGTGAGTACTCAAAAGTTGTTCAAACTAAGGCGGGCTTTCACATCATCAAGGTTCTTGCAAAGAAAACCGTATCAGATCCTCGTTATGAAAAAGAAAAAGAAAAAATCCGCGCTGGTCTTTTTGAAGTGTCATTTCAAAGACAGTTTAAAGTTTGGCTAGAGAGCAAAAAAGACGAAGCCGCTATAAGAATTAATGACGAAAACGGACAAAAAATAAATTAAGCTTGGTCGTGTAATAGAATGACAATAAAGAAAATTTTTCTGACAACCGGTGATGTTGATGGAATTGGTTTAGAAATTACTGCCAAAACTTTGCTTTCATGTAAATCAAAAAAAAATCAGTCCATCATCTTTATTCGCTCTCCAGAATCAGATTCCTTAATTTCACAAAAAAAATGGCTCAATAAAATTTCAAAAAACTTACCAATTATCTCTACTGATAATTATTTAGAAGCATTGCAGTTGGCAAACTCTAATAGGTTTGTTGAGATTATTGATAATCGCAGTCCTGCGCGATGGGTTGAGGACTGTGCAAAATATTGTTTTAAAAAAGCTGCTCACGCGCTGGTTACAGCTCCTCTGTCGAAGCCAGAAATTAAAAATGCTGGAATGAAAGATTTGGGTCACACCGATATTTTAAAACGAATTTGCCAAATGCAAAATGCCAACATGGGTTTTATTGGTGAAAAATTTAGTGTCGTACTTGCAACTGGACACCTGCCCCTGTCACTTGTTGAAAAAAAACTGTCCGCTAACTGTTTAAATCAAGCCCTGAGCTCTTGTACACAATTGATCTCTTATTTACCAAAATCACGAGCTAAAAAACCTATTGGTGTTTTGGGATTAAATCCCCACGCCGGCGACCAGGGAATGATTGGTGATTTTGACAATAAAATATTAGTGCCTTGGCTAAATCAACAAGCCAACACCTTGGGACCACTAATTCCTGATGTCGCCTTTCGGGAAAATAATTGGACTAAGTACAGTGTCTATTTGTCTATGTATCACGATCAGGGTTTGATCCCATTCAAACAGGCGCACGGAATGTCGGGAGTACATATTACACTTGGTTTGCCAATACTGCGGACCTCTGTCGATCATGGTACTGCTAAAGATATCTTTGGACAAAACATTGCGGACCCCACATCTTTGCAGCAAGCACTCGCTTTGGCTCAAAACATTCTTACAAAAAGTATGTTATAAATTCGAAAAAAATACTAATTGCCGCCTTCTGGGCTACAGAGACGCCTATACATAATAGGTGGTTTACCTCGGTAGATATCTCTTTTTTGCGAAGAAATTCGGTGTTATGATGCTGCATATTTGAAATATTTATTTTTTATGGGCGATCAAAAGTACGTTTTCTATCCCAAAAAAAAGCAAGCTAGCATGAGGTTAATATGTATTTAGATGTTATTTTTAGAGAATACGATATCCGTGGAATCTACAATAAAGAATTCAATAAAGATTTTGCCTACCTTTTGGGTAAGGCTTATGCACAATATTACTTTCTAAAACATAATAAGAAAAATCTGACAGTTACATTGGGACATGACGCTCGCGTGTCTTGTGGAGAAATCAAAGAGGCACTATCTCGCGGCCTACAAGAGTGTGGTGTGCATGTTGTTTATCTTGGTTTGGTTACCTCACCAATCACATACTTTACAACATTTGAGGTTCCAAATATCGATGGTTCTATAATGATCACAGGCAGCCACAACCCTCCAGATTATAATGGCTTTAAAATTAGCGTCGGCAAGGGCACAATCTTTGGTGAAGAAATCCAAGAAATCCGCAAAATCATAGAAAAAAATGAATACGTTTCTGGCCAAGGCAAAGAAACTAAAATGGATATTTTTCCTCAATATGTCGAACGCTATAAAAAAGAATTTGGTAACATTCCAAAATTCCCACTGGTTCTGGATTGTGGAAATGGTGCTGCTGGCTGTATTGTTAAAAAACTATTTCAAGCAGTTGGCCTAGATCCCGTTATTTTATTTGAAGAACCAGATGGTCGATTTCCAAATCACCACCCAGATCCAACTGTTGAAAAAAACTTAGTAGATCTGAAAGCCGCTGTTCTTAAACATAATGCCGTTGTCGGTATTGGTTTTGATGGCGACGCCGACCGCATCGGTATCGTCGATCACACCGGAAAAATGGTTTATGGTGACGAACTCATGGTTATTATTAGCCGTGCAATTTTGGCCGAAAACGCTGGTGCTAAAATTATCGGAGATGTTAAATGCTCGGATCGTCTTTATACCGATATCAAACAACATGGTGGCCAACCAATTATGTGGAAGACGGGTCACTCATTAATTAAAGAAAAAATTAAAATTGAAAAAGCTCCTTTTGGCGGAGAGATGTCGGGACACGTATTTTTTGCCGATCGCAACCACGGTTATGATGATGCTTTATATGCAGCTCTAAGGTTGTGTGAAATCATCGCCAAAAGCAAAAAAGATATTCCTGGCTTGTTGGCTGGCTTACCAAGCTCTTACAACACTCCAGAGATTCGCATCGACACCACTGAGGAGAAAAAAGTAAAGATCGTCGAAGTTTTAAAAACACAGTTTT
>CAZMVK010000219.1:0-4379 GCA_964569545.1 uncultured Bdellovibrio sp. | reverse complement strand
TTCAGAGTCTGATTTAAATCCGTATTTAACAAGACCGCAATTGGTTGCTGTTGGTGAAAAACTGACAGCAAAACAGGCGATGTCTTTGGCTATCACAGAGGCCTATCGTGGGACGGGATTTGTCAGTCCGAATCCTTTGGTCGGTTGTGTGATTTTGGATGCTGAGAATCGATTTTTGGTATCAGGATATCATGCTCAAGTCGGACTGGCGCATGCAGAAGCACAGGCTTTACAAAAAGTTACGCGTGAAAAACTTCAAGGCGCAACAGTGTATGTTACCTTGGAGCCTTGTGCGCATCAGGGGCGAACGCCTTCTTGTGCAAAAGCATTAGCACAATATCCAATTGCTCAGGTTGTTTATGGATTGCGAGATCCCAATCCGCTGGTCGCAGGGCAGGGAGCAGAAATTTTAAAACAAGCAGGCATTCGTGTATCGTTGTATTCGGAATTATATGATGATCCGAAAATGATTGTAGATCTGGAGCAAGTTGCTGAGCATTTTTTATGGAATTTTCGTCAAAAAAAAGTTTTCTACTCGTTAAAAGTTGCTAGCTCATTAGATGGTCAAATGGCCTTGCAGAGTGGTGAAAGCAAATGGATCACGAATGAAAAATCTCGCCACGTTTCTCACGTTTTGCGGGCGGCGCATGATGCGGTGATGATTGGTGCGGGGACTTATTTGCAGGACGATCCCTCGTTGAATATTCGTGTTGAAGGTTTGCAAAATAAAAAAATGAAAGTCATTGTTTTGGATGCCAAGGCACAAGCTTTGAAACATTTTTTACAAAATATAAAAACTGTGAATTTAGCCAAAGCTCACTCACTAGAAAATATTTATTTTGTTATTGATCAGTCTATACAGGATTTGGTGACAGCTTGGATTTCTGATCTAAAGGGTGAGCAGATGGGCTCCGAGTCGTTGCCGCAGATTCTATGGACCCAGTCTTCCTATGGCTCTAGTGAATTTCTTAACGAACTGGACCAAGGACTATGGTCCCTAAAGATGCGAAGCGTCTTTGTAGAGGGGGGCGCCAAGGTGCTAAGTTCGTTTATACGCGAGATGGCAGCGCAAAGGCTTTATCTTTTTCAAGCGCCAATAATTCTTGGCGCAAAATCTGGCCGAGCCTGGTCTGAACAGGTTAGTATAGATTCCATGAAAGAGAAGATTTCTATCCACAACATAGACCTTGTTCGTTTGGAGCAAGATACGTTGATAACGGGTCGATTTCAGGAGTGATAAGACAATATGGGTGACGATCGGCGAAAGCGAAATCATAAGCTTAGCAAAAAAGATAACAGCAGTTTTTTAGAAGATCTTAAAATCGAGTGGAATTTGTTTTGGAAAAACATCGTCGGTGATGATGTTGAGGCTTCAGCGAAAGATCCATTTGAAGATGGACGCTTAGAGAGTTTAACCGTGGACCAAGTTCGCGCGATAACTAAAGCGTTATCCAGTGATCGAAATTTACTGAATCAAAAATTAGAATCTCTAAATAAAGAAATCAATTTGAATACCACAAAGCTTGAAAGCTTAAAATTAGTCGGTGGCGATTATCAGGATACATTTTCCAGATTGAATGAGCTTTCTGATTTTGGACAAGGTCTTTCGCAACAGTTGAGCCAGGTCGATGAACGATTGAAGATGGCTCGCATACGAGAAAATATTTTGTTAAAAAAGAAAAAATAGACAGATGCAATTTCTCACATCTGTCTAAAGTGTTAGGCTAATGCTGGTCTAAATTTTAGTTAGGTAATCTTCGAGTTTATCAAAGCTTCCACCCCAACCTTGTGACATTCCCGCTTTGGCTTTATTGAAAGTTTCACGTTCAATAGGCGTTGCTTCGCCGACGACTTCCCATTTTATGGTAACTCTGGTTTTGTTAGAAGTTTCCGCTTCAAGCGAAATAGTTGTCTTCATCATTTCTGGCCAAGTAGGAGCCATCGGGTGGCGAACGATATTTTCATTTTCATCGCAGAAGCATTGGGTGTAAACAATACGACTTGGTTTAACAATTTCTAGATAGTTTACTTTGCCATATATTTTTGTGTCGTCAGTGCCAGTCATGCAATAAAAAGCACTCCCGCCGGATTTAATTTCAGCTCTTAAATAATTTATTTTAGAACCCGCAGGTCCCGTCCATTGGCTGAGGTGTTTTGGGTCGGTCCAGACTTCAAACATCAAGTTTAATGGAGCATCAAAAGTTTGATTGATAACGAAAATATCTTGTTTTGTGTTTTCTATTTCTAAATATTCTGCAAGGCGATCCCAAGTCGAATTCCCACCAGCTTTTTTGATAAACTTTTTGGTCTCGGTTGCTGCTTCAGCAGTCGCAAGGGCCATAATCATTTCCATTTTAGTTTTTCCATTTAGATCAATAAAATGAACAGTCACGCGAAACAGTGGTGCTTGTTCATCGTTTCCGCCGTGGTCGTAAACCATTCGAGAATATTTTTCGACCTCTAGATATTTTGTTTTATTGGGATAGTCCACGCCATCAGGCCCATGCATTGTATAGTTCCAGTGTCCGCCAGTCCGCACGTCTTTACTGTGGTTGGTAAGAGTAAACCCGCGAGGTCCCCACCATTGAGCGACTTGTTTGGGGTCAACCCAGGCGTCCCACACAGTTTTAACTGGAGCATCATAAATGCGTTCAATATAGAGTTCGTTTGGTTTATTTTTTGCGGCCATTTTTCTTTCCCTTTTTTTTAGCGGTTATTGTTTTTAAATAAGCATCAAGTCTGTCGAAACTTTCTTCCCAAAATTTTCTATAATCACCAATCCAGTCGGCAGCGTCTTTAAGGGCTTCGGCCTCAATACGACAAGGACGCCATTGGGCTTCTCTCCCGCGAGATATTAATCCAGCCTTTTCCAGTACTTTTAAATGTTTGGTGACCGCTGGGGCTGAAATTTCAAAAGGCTTCGAGAGTTCTTGAACCGTTGCCTCGCCGCTGGCTAATTTAGCTAATATTGCTCTGCGGGTTGGATCTGAAAGAGCCATAAAAGTAAGAGTTAGTTTGTCTTCGGCGTTCTTCATAATTACCCTATCAGTTAATTAACTAATAAGTTAAATATAAATGAAAAAATGAGGTTTGTCCACTGCAACTGTTTCAAATCCTTTACTTGTTATAAATTGTTCGATTAAATCAAAAATATGAAGAATCAGCCATTTTACAAAAGATTTACTTTTGCCTTTGCTGGCATACGTACGGCTTTTCGCACTGAGAAGAGTTTCCGCACGCAATGTGTTTTTGCTCTAGCGGCACTGTTGATGCTAATGGTGTTGCGACCCAATCCTATTTGGTGGGGATTATTGTCTTTGACCATAGGTTGTGTCTTGGCGGCAGAACTGATCAATACTTCATTGGAGGCTTTGATCGATCATGTGCATCCTCAGTTGCATCCAATGATTGCAAAAGCCAAAGACTGCGCAGCTGGTGCTGTACTGGTGATGAGTGTTACATCTTTATTAGTGGCAGCGGCTTTGTTAGTGGATCTGTTTTATTAAAACGGACTTTATTTTTTAACCAATGGGTCGCTTAGTGGTATTAAATATGTTCCGAGCTGGACTAATTCTTGTGGATTATTTTCGTATTGTAGCCAATTTATGATTTCATCCTGAAAATCTTGAATTTTCTTTTTTAGTTCTGGAATTTTATTTTTTGCGATCGGAATATTTAATAATCCGAGCTCGCGTTGCTCTGGGTCTGTTTTTTCTAATATCATTCGCCATTGTGCAAGCATGGCTTTATGGATATTTAATATACAGGTTTCACCAAAATTTTCGCCAAAATCAAGGCTTGGTTCTGTTTGCAAAAAACAGTTGTTTTCGACTTTTAAAAAGCCAGCTGAAATCATTATTGAAAGACTTTCTTCGGCTTGTTCTGCTGTAATCAGGCCACGCAGTTTTTTCGAAATCCACAATCCTGAAGGATTAAAATCCTGCAATGAGGTCATTTCTCGAATAACCAGATGGTGCCATTCATTTAAAATGCGAATCTTGTTTTGGGGTACGTGTTTACTGACTAACCTTTTTAAGGTTGCTGATTGTTTGTTTCTTATATTTTCTTGTTTTTCTTCGTCTGAAATTGAAAGCTCAACCAGAGTAATAAAATAGTCTGTTTCTGATGTTGAGAGCAGCAATACATCTGCAATTTTTTCTGCCAATCTAACTGAAAGGTTGCGTTTACCATTCATGACCAGTTGTAAATAATTAGGGCTAGAAATACCTGCCAAACGTGAAAATTGACGAAACGAAAAACCAGTTCCTAAGGACTTTTTAAATAGATAATAATCACGTAGATATTTTCGATAATCATTATAATGAATAATCTGTGGTCTTAATGAAGAATATTTTTCGCTTTTGTTTTGTAGAATTGAA
>CAZMVK010000218.1:0-4394 GCA_964569545.1 uncultured Bdellovibrio sp. | reverse complement strand
TTTCGGGACAGGGGTTGGCTCGTGGTTATTATAATCGGCGAGATCTGACCGTAGAAAAGTTTTTAGCAAATCCTTTTAAGCCAAATGAACGAATGTATGCAACCGGCGATGTCGTTCGTTATAATGCAAAAGGTGAATTGTTGTTTTTGGGGCGTACTGATTCACAAGTCAAAATTCGTGGATATCGTATTGAGCTGGGTGAAATTCAGCATTTGTTACAGCAAATAAATGGTGTTCAAGAAGTCGCTGTTGTTACTCAAGAGGTTCAAGCGGGTGATTGTCGAATCATCGCTTATGTAGTTTTAAATTTAAATGAATCACGAACAGTAGATGAACGTTATCTAAGATATATGATGAGTCAAAAACTGCCTGCGTATATGATTCCAGCGCACTTTGTATTTATCAGTAAAATTGCAAAGAACCTCAGCGGAAAAATAGATAAAAAACAATTACCGCCAGTATCTGTTATCGAACATAAAGCCGAACTAGTTAAATCCCCTTTTTCTCTTTTGGAACAGAATGATAATATTAAAGAATCTCTAAGGAAATTGTGGCGGGAAGTTCTTTTGAAAGATGCAATTTCTGACCAAGATAATTTCTTTGATATTGGTGGAAATTCTCTGATTGCTGTAGATCTTTATGCAAGAATTCAATCAAAGTATAAAATAGAAATGCCATTGTCGTTATTGATAGAGTCTAAAAACTTTCAAGCTTTTGTATCGACTGTCGAGTCGCGTTTGGGTCTGCAGCATAAAGCTTTTGAACTTCACTTGCAGTCAAATCAGGTTCAGCGATTTCAATCCATGGTGGCGATCGGTCTTGATGGTAATCGAAATCCATTATTTTGTTTTCATGCAGTAGGTGGGAATATTTTAAATTATGTTGGTTTTCTTTCTGTGGCAAAAAAAGCACGTCGGCCATTATTGGCATTGCAGTCCATAGGTCTTACCAATAATACAGCCTCGCCAATGACAATCGAAGAAATGGCAAAAGCTTACATTCTCGAAATGAAAAGAACTCAGCCAACGGGCCCATATTTATTAGCCGGTGGATCCATGGGTGGTTTGATTGCTTATGAGGTCGCACAACAGTTGATTGCAGCCGGAGATCAAATTGAGCAGATAATAATGTTTGATACCGTGAATCCTGTATATCGTCGAAAAATTGTCAGTACTGCCAAGAAAAACAATTTATGGTCTCGGGCGTTAGATTCATTTCGTAATCGTGTTAAAAATTATATTCATAATTTCAAAGTAAATTTCAAAGCAACTCTGTGTCGCACTTTTGATTTGCCGGTGCCCTTGTCGCTGTTGCTGTATTCTGTTGAACGGAATAACTATAAGGCGATTGCTAAATATATACCTCAAGCCTATAAGGGGAATATCTGTTTATTGCGGGCACCAGTTTCAGCAGATAGCTATAGACAAGATCCAAGTCTGGGTTGGAAAGATTTAATTCAAGGTGAAATGAAAATATTTGAGATCAACGCTGAACATAAACAATTTATTGAGTGCCCTGAGCTTTTAAATGTTTTATCAACCCTGATCTAATCGAAAGAATCTATGAAGCAGCAAGCCACTGAAACATTAACATCAACTTTGGAAAGACCGACAGCGGATCAGGGCGCAGCTCAACTTGAAGATCATTTTTCAAAACTATTTAACAAAGCCAGTTTTTTTTATATTAATAAAAATCAAGAGCTCAGCGCTGAATTGAATGAGTTGTCTAAGTTAATTGTTTTACCAGAAGCAACGGGACGTTTTCATCCAAATCGATTGAACGAATACATTCTAGGTAGAGTTTGCGCCGCAAAGGCCTATGAAGCATCGATGGGAACACAGTTGCTATCTTTACCAAGCTTGCCGTCGCGCGCGCCTCAGTGGCCGTCTGATGTTGTCGGCAGCATTTCTCACGATCAAAATTTTATCGCAGCGGCAGTAGCGAGCAAAAAAGTGTTATTAGCTATTGGTATTGATTTCGAAGTGATCGGCAGGACCAAACCCGAGCTCTCTTCTAGAATTTGCAATGAGCAGGATCTAAAAACACATGTCGAACTAAATGATGCCGAGCTATTAACAGTAATTTTTTCAGCCAAAGAGTCTCTCTATAAGGCCTTGCACCCCTTAGTAAATATTTTTTTCGGTTTTGAAGCCGCAGCAGTTCGTGAAATAAATTTGCAAAACAAAACTTTCATAATAGATTTATTAGAGCCATTGTCGACAAAATTTTCGCCAGAAAATCAATTTCGATTTCAAGGTAAATTTGTTTTGGAGCAGGGCAGTTGTTTAACGGTGATAGAGATTGCTGAATAAATTTTTGATTGATTGATTGATTGATTGATTGATTGATTGATTGATTCTCATGGTCGGGCGATCAAACGAGGACACGCCTTATCAAAAGTTCCAAAAGAATAAACCAAGATAAATTAAAATCTATCTGTATTAAAGTCCAATTCCACTGTTTCGCGCCGCCATTAAATTATGAGTTTTACAAAGCACTCTTAAATTCCTAATCTCATTTGTTCCGCCAATCGAAACCGGCTGACAATGGTCAATTTCCAAAAATGATCTTGAATGGCAACGAACACCAGTCACCCGATTGTGATATTCGCATTGGAAATTAGCTTTGGCAAAAATCTCTTTTTTAATTTTAGCAGCAATCGGCTCACGTAATTTTTGAATTTTAATCTTTGGCGCCGCTTTGCTTAAGCATGGCGTCAGTATTTTTGATTGCACTATATTTTGAGTTGCCATGCTGTTAATAGATTCAATATTAAGATTTTTTTGGTTACGAGATTTTATTGGTTTGTAGGTTTTTTTCTCCTCTGAAGTTGACCCCTCTAAAATCACCTTGCCTATTTTGCTTTGATTAAATTTTTTGGCCAAAGCTGAAATGATGTCGGCCCAAGATCCACCAGGGCAGGTATGCGATAGAAAATTGCGAGCCAACTCTAGCTCGGCATATTGTTCGGCGGTTAAAGTCATCTCTAAACGAATTGATTTGTCTCGTTGAGGTTTGACCGAATCGATGGATACAACTGGCTGTTGAAATTCATAAGATAAAATTTGTTCTGTTTCATAAGTATTTTTATTTTCAATTTTACTTAGGATTAATTTGGTTTTTTCTATTATCAAGGCAGAATCGCTGGTTTTTATTTTAACAGGATGGTTGTTTTCAGAGAAATTATAAGAATCAGTAGGATTTGAAAATTCAGTTAGCATCTGTAATTCAGAAGGTTTGTTTGTATCAGAATATTTAACGGCATTTTTTTTCATATCAGCTTTGAGACATTTCTGAACAGAGGTCAATTGTGATAAATTTAAAGAGCCATTTTCTAATTTAAGAGCGATTTCAGGAATTTGTTTTAAGAGTCTTGCCGAGTTCAATCGACGATAAGCGCATGATTCAGAATACCCCAGGCCACGTGATAAATATGAAAACATACTGTCAAAACCCAACTCTGCATATATTTTTCGATTCTCAATTTCAGAGATATGCAGCAACACCAAATGCCCAATTTTTCGCTCTGTACGCACCAGTTTTTCAATTTGTTGGATCAACTCAGTATTAGAAATAGTTTTAAAATCCATTGTGTTTATCCTTGTTAGCGAGAGCTCGTCGTAAAAAATTTGTTGCAGAAAAAAGCATTTTTTTGTGAATTTATATTATCCTGCATAGTTTTTTGAGTTACGAGCTCAATGGTTGTTTTTTCTGAAAGTAAGATAACACGGTTTTAAAAATTGAAAAATTAGGTGTTTCTAAAATACATTGGGATCAGCAAATTATTCATATAGATAATATTTAACACTCAGAACAAGCCTTTGTTGAATTTATTTTTAAAACAAACCAAGATTCTCGAATTATTATTTTAGTTTCAATAGGGCTCATCTCTGTCGATTGAAAAGCTTGGCAAGTTCTTTTGTAAAATAATAATTTTTTGTGATTTATTGTGCTACGCATATTTAGAATGAGTTATGTTAACACTTAAATTATTTATACATAAATTTAAAATCAAGCCGTCATTTTTCAATGTGTATTTTCATTAAATCTTGAACTCGAAGGACGAGACATAATTAATAAAAAATATTTAAATTCAGGAAATCATAATTTATGGATTTCTAAAATGACATATTGCTTCGTCATTTTGGTACTAATTATGGGGTAAGGTCACAGTCAGTCACAATTCGATGCTGATCACACCAGGATGTAAAAGCGATCGAAGTAAATTCACTGCCATTGTCCAAATTAAAATTCTGAAAAAGGCCTCTTTCTAATTTTATTTTCTCTAGAAAATTTACTACATCCTCACCAACGATTACTCACTAAACTGAAATTCCAAGATGGATGGATGGATGGATGGATGGATGGATGGATGGATGGATGGATGGATGGAT
>CAZMVK010000217.1:817-4440 GCA_964569545.1 uncultured Bdellovibrio sp. | reverse complement strand
CACATTAGTCTCAATGTTATGTCCACCTTCTTTATGATTATCATTTGCCATTGGTTCCCCCTGTTTAGACAATCAAATAAAGTAACGGAAATAAAAAGATCCAGATCAAATCGACGATGTGCCAGAAAATTCCAACACCTTCAACTGGTGTGTAATAGTGTTCATCAAAGTCGCCTCGTAAATTACGAATCAAGACCCAAGTAATCAAACACATGCCGATGGTCACGTGCAAACCATGCATACCAGTCATGCTAAAGTAAAAACCAAAGTAAAGACCAAGGTTTTCCGCAACAGCTTCTGGATTGGAAAAGAATTTTCCTGGTAGCAATCCATCATGGAATTTGTGTGAGTATTCAAGATACTTGATGCTCATAAAAATAAAACCACAAAGCAGAGTGATCAACAATGAGGCTGTCGCCTTTTGATTTTTTCCAGTTTGAATAAAATGGATAGACAAAGCCATAGTCCAAGAGCTGGCAATCAGAACCACCGTATTTATGGATCCCATTTTCCAGTCCAAGTGACTTGCACCCTCAGCGAAAGTCGCTGGATACAAAGCATGCATAATAAAATATCCAACAAATAAACCACCAAACATCATGATCTCTGTCACCATGAACAACCAGATGCCTTCTTTGCAACTTAGGAATTCGTGCAAAGCATCTTTAAAGTGATGTGCGAAATGATGTTTGTGTGCGCCGTGGTCGGCTACTGAATGACTATCTGTACTCATATGGCCCCGCAGTTACGATTGGTTCGACGTCAAAATTATGATGTGGAGGAGGAGACGAAACTGTCCACTCCAAAGTTTTAGATCCCCAAGGATTGTCTGGAGCTTTTTCTCCTCTTAATATTCCCTGAACGATTGTTGCTAATGAAATTAAAAAACCGATCGCAATCAACCAAGACCCAACAGTCGAAATTTTATTCAAAGACTCAAATGCCGGTAAATAGTCGAAATATCGACGAGGCATACCCATCGCACCCAAAACGAATTGTGGGAAAAATGTTACATTGAATCCAATAAAGATAAAAACAAAAGACATACGAGCGCAAGATTCACAGTACATTTTACCAAACATTTTTGGGAACCAGTAATAAAACCCGCCCATCAACGCCATCAATGTTCCACCCACCATGACATAGTGAAAGTGCGCAACGACAAAATACGTATCGTGAAAGTGAATATCCAAACCGATTGTAGCTAACATAATTCCTGTTACACCACCGATGGCGAACAAAAACAAAAAACCCAACGCATACAACATCGGTGATTGAAACTGAATAGATCCTTTGTACAAAGTCGCTAGCCAGTTAAACATCTTAATCGCAGTCGGCACACCCACCAACATAGTGATGAATGAGAAAACAATTCCCGCGATCTCAGATTGCCCAGAGACAAACATATGATGTCCCCAAACAAAGAAAGATACCAATGCGATACCCAATGAAGACATCGCTATCGCAGTGTAACCAAATATAGTTTTGCGAGAAAAAGTTGTGATCAGCTCAGAAATAATACCCATTGCTGGCAAGATCATGATGTAAACTGCAGGGTGCGAATAAAACCAGAAAAAGTGTTGAAACAAAACTGGATCTCCACCCAATTCTGGATTGAAAATACCAACACCAAAAGTTCTCTCAGCAACCAACAACAACAATGTAATACCCAAAATTGGAGTTGCCAAAATTTGAATGATTGCTGTTGAATAAATTGCCCAAACAAACAATGGAATTCTAGTCATTGTCATACCTGGACATCTCAATTTATGCACAGTCACGATAAAATTCAAACCAGTAAGGATTGAACTCATACCCATAATGAATGCAGCCACAACCATGCTGACAACAGCCGTTTGTGTTTTTAGCGAGTAAGGCGTGTAGAACGTCCAACCAGTATCAATTTTCGTAGTAAAAAATGTGCTGATCGCAATAAATGCTCCTAGCATAAATACATACCAACTTGCCAAGTTCAATCTTGGAAAAGCCACGTCCTTTGCACCTATATGCAAAGGCAAAAAGAAGTTCCCAAGAATCGCTGGAATACCAGGAATGATAACCATGAAAACCATGATCGCCCCGTGATACGTCAGAACTTGATTATAAGTATCCGCCTTCATCAAAGTTTCGCCCGGAGCAAAAAGCTCAGCGCGAATCAATAAAGCCATAATCCCGCCGACCAAGAAAAAGGTCAGAACAGAAATCATATACATCAAACCAATTCTTTTATGATCAAGACTTGTTAACCAAGACATGATCCCTGATGTTTCATTTAAATAATTTTTTCCAGATGCCGAGTGACCCACTGATCACCTCCTACTTTAAACTTTTAATAAATTCGATGATTGCGTTTACTTGATCTTCGCTTAGCTGGCCTTGAAATGTCGGCATTACGCCCTGAGAAAAGCCCTTCACTACTTTTGCATTTGGCTGCAAAATAGATTCGCGAAGATAATTCTCATCAACGGCGACCTTAAGACCGCCTTCCATTTCATGATCTTTGATTGCAAAAACACCTTTCCAAGTTGGACCAACCTTAGGCGAACCATCTGTCGAGTGGCATGCCACGCAACCTTTTTCGCTAAAAAGCTTCTGGCCTTTCTGTGCCAGAGTCAGACCCTCGTCGCTTTCTGCAATCCATTTTTCGTAATCTTCTTTGGAAACAACATGCATTTTAGCCAACATGCCCGAGTGCAAAGTACCGCAGAACTCTGTGCAGAATACTTGAAAATCACCCAGCTTATCTGAGTTGAATGTCAAAGTCGTATAACGACCTGGAACAGCATCCTGTTTGATACGCATAGATGGGATGAAGAAGGAGTGAATGACATCTTTCGAAGTCATAATCAATTTCACCGGAGTGTTCACAGGAACATAGAATTCATTACCAGCAGTTTTTCCGCTCTTGTAAACAAACTCCCAAGCCCATTGACGTCCAAAAACGTGAATTTCTAAAGCATCCGTCGGCATTGAGCGCATTTGATTATAAATGTGCCAACCCCAACCAAACACACCCAAGAAAATTACTAGTGGAATAAATGACCACAAGAATTCTAGGAAAGTGTTATGGCTTATGTATGCCGTTTTATCATTGGCAGTTTTTCGCTTGTATTTCAGAGCGAAAAAAATCATCCCGCCGATCAAAATCGCGCAAGAGATAAAACTGGCCCACAACAAAAACGAATACAGGTTATCAACCTGGCCCGCTACATTGGTGGCCTTTGGGGGCATAAACGTGCCCTCTGCCAAAACTTTTTGTGATAATAATAACAACCACTTCATCAATCAGCTCTCCTCATTATGACTTGAGATCTTTAAACGTTTTCTTTTCTCGAGCGCATCCATACTGGCAACAATATCATCGACAGTATTAAAATAATTGCAACCCCACCGACCTTCATAATTCGTGTCGCATAGAGTGTGTATTTACTTTGCTTAGGATCGTAATGAAAACAAAACCAAACCATACGGTCCACCAGGGTCCCGATTTTACCATCTGTCGCTTCAGATAAAGACAGGCGAAAGGTGTTTGGTTCAAACAATATTCCATGTAGATAACGAGATATTTTACCATCAGTCGTGGTCACCACCGTCCAACTAGGCAACCACGGGTACTTGTCGTC
>CAZMVK010000217.1:0-807 GCA_964569545.1 uncultured Bdellovibrio sp. | reverse complement strand
CTTTAGCTTCCGTATTCCATTTAAATTTAAATCCAATTTGATCAGTAAGCTTAGCAATCGTCGCCGCATCTGCAGTTAAAAAATGCCAGCCTTTTTCAGTGCCTGGACGAGAATACACCTTCATATAAGAGGCCTTTTTCTCTTCAGCCAACATTGGGCCTTCATTTGAATCAAAGCTGATCGCCAAGTACTGAAACTTTTCACCAGCTGACCAATCTAATTTTTTCAGCGAATCAACCACGCCATTTAAATGAAAACTGCAAAGCCCACCGCAACCAAAATAAACCAAACTAATCACAACTGGATGAATGCCATCATAAAATTGCCCAAGCTTAACAGTTTGGCCTTTTTCATCTTTGAATTCTAAACTCAAATCCAAAGAACTACCCAAATACTCCTGAATACCAACATCTTTCAATTCACGCGGAGTCTCGTTGGCAGTTAAACTTGTCACATTAGCAACAGCATCAGTCAGAGAAAAGGCACAATAAAAAAACACAAGAGCGATACTCACCCTTGAGATTTTTTTTGCAATAGCCATCAACCAACTGAAATTCATTTATAAAAACTTTCTTAAATTTAATTCTTTAGCAAAAAATTTATTTTGCAGTTTTAGCGAACGCAGCAACTTTGGCAGGATCTTCAGAAACATTCGCCTTAGTTATTGAATTGATAAATTGCACCAAAGCCCAACGATCTACTGGTTTAAGATGTGCGTAAGATGCCATCGATCCCCCAGCAATACC
This sequence comes from uncultured Bdellovibrio sp., assembly GCA_964569545.1. Classification (GTDB taxonomy): domain Bacteria; phylum Bdellovibrionota; class Bdellovibrionia; order Bdellovibrionales; family Bdellovibrionaceae; genus CAZMVK01. The sequence continues at coordinate 61 of CAZMVK010000217.1, read as the reverse complement.
TTCGCTCAGCACAGTATACAAACCGATGTAACCGCCGCCTTTTTTCCAAGGACCTTCAACC
>CAZMVK010000216.1:0-4441 GCA_964569545.1 uncultured Bdellovibrio sp. | reverse complement strand
ACTCTACTTGCAGTACATTATATTTTATTGATTTTAATTGTTTTTTATTTTATTTCTAATTTGGTTCCATAAATAACCAAAATTTCAACATTATGTATTGTATTCTTTTTATCATTTTCTGCATCTTGTTTTTCAAGAAGAAATGGAAGGTGAGACTTATGAAGAAAAAGGTAATTTGAATGAGTGTGTAGATGATGATGGTAATGAAATTAAAAACTGCAAAACCACTCCGCCGGCAGGCTCAAGTTTCATATCAATATTGAATGTTCTTCCGACAAAGACAAATGGATTTTTTGATTGGAAATTAGTTAAAAAAATAAAAGTAGATCGAATTGAAAATGGTAAAGCGATCCAAGATATAAAGTCTGAAATTAAAATTTTTCACTGGAATGGTGAAAGGTACGTAGGACCGAAAATAAAAAAATAAAATTTACACCATTCCAAATAACTATTTTTTGTCCTATTTTATTGAGTCACCTTTAAATAAAAACGTTTTTTGGCAACGGGCTTAAGGCTGCTCAATGTGTCTTTGTTGTAGATTTTTATATAAACAAAATCTGAACAACTGTTGTTTGGGCGATTGACGTAATCACATGTTGCTGAAACCTGTAATGGGATTTGTAACAACTGTTCTGGTGTTGCAATCGTATATGTTTCAAACGCACCTTTGTCTTCTGCCGTCCAATGTAAGGCTCCTTGTAACGGGCCTCCTTGATACTGAACTACAACAGTGACTGGATATTGAAATTTATAAACTTCGCCGTCTTTCAATTGCACTTGTAAATTATAATCTGCGGTGGTGCTGCCGTTGGTAAAGGCAACTGCCAGTGGGCGATTGCGAGAACCCAGAGCTCCGGCAGAAATTTCTTGATCGCCATTTTTAAGGCTGAATTCTGCTGCACCTGTATTTTGAGAGTTATTTTGCGATGGATTGGCAAAACGAAAATTTCTGCCGTCAAGAGCCGCGGTAATTATAGTTTTCAATTCACCAGGTTCACGAACGCCTTTGCGACCCAGTTGATCAGCAAACAGCATGTGTGAAAACCAATCTTGTGCCGTCAGGCCAGGGTGGTTACGAGTCAAACGCATTGTCTCCATGGTCAGGTCGCCAACTTTGATCAAACCATTGCGGCCTTGTGAGGTTATAGCGGCTTGTAATAGATCATTCATCGCGCCACCATAGGATTCGCCATCATCATGAACTTCATTGGTTAAACCAAAGCCTGTGTGATTTATTATGCGAAATGTATTTTCACCATCAAAGTGTTGTCCATTGCTGACGTCTGCTATTACCAATGCAGCAACAAAATCAGCCATGCCCTCGCTCAAGCCACCAGTGTCTGCCAAAGTGATGTAATCACCCATCAGGCGATCCATGATGCCGTGACCAAGCTCGTGCCAAATTGTTGAATTGTCGCGAGCATAGTTGCGAAAACCTTTGCTGTAGGTAGTAAAATTAATTGTATCGTCTGTATAGTACGCATTGTCTCTTGCATTGATATCCGGATCATACAAAAATGCATGAAAGGGTCTGGTCGATAAATCTGGATCGGTAAATCCCATTTCATGAAGAGATTCAAACAGGCGAGTGATCGCATAATAAACTTGGACTTCGTCAAAACCCTGTTTCAAATAAGTTAATGGATTGTTGTCTGGGTCTTGTATTGCCGGTCGGTTCCATGCATCTGCCAAATTTTTTAAAGGTTTTCCTAAATAGCCTGAACCGGGAATCATCTCATATTGTTCTTCGCCATTGTCGCCAGTACTGACTGAATTCCAAGACATGTGCAATTGAGCAGAATGTTTCATTGCAAACGGCAATTGATCCCCAAGGCTTTTAACAAAGTCTGGATGAATGCTAACTGTTGCATAACGACCATCTAAAACAACTCCGTTATTGCTAAATGAGTTATCTGTTTTACGTAAACCTTGAATAATAGACCGAGCCTGCTCTTTGATCATTGCAGAAGACCAATAACCTTGTGCTTGGCCGGCGGCTGTTGTTGCCATAAACGAATCGGCAAAAGCATCGGTGTACTTACGATTGCGAAGCACGCTGTATGGATCTTCGTTGATTTGTGTATATTGAGATTTTAAATATTTTAAATTGGTCGGCATTAAATCTTGTTGAATCAATTGTGTGCCGTCATCGCTGTCAGCGAAATCATAAATTGGATACACGCGAGCCGGGACTTTGAATTCTTCAGAAATGTCACTGTTTGGAAACTCTTGGTATTGGTGTTTTAGTAATTTGTTGTTTTGCACATCAATCAAAAACTGATGAGTGCCTAAACGTGCTTTGACAGTAAATTCTCTGACTAGTTTTGCGTTCATCCAGTAATAAGTAGATTTAATCGAACGAATTTTTTTATCTTCGGCATTCACTCGCAACCATTTACGAACGATTGTCAGTGGGTCTTTGCCTTTGGTTAACTGACGTAAAATTTGATGATGACCCAGAGATAAAAATGTTTTGGTTGCTGGGGGAGTGTCTTCGACAAAAGCTTCGATCTGAATGGCTTTTTGGTTTTGTGGGTCTAACCACAGTCTTAAAGAAGCTCCACGCAAAGGAATTCCGCCTGCGATTTGAAAGTATGTTTGAAAATGGCTGGTCGCCAAATCGCGCTCTTCGATCATTTGAAAATCAGCAGCCTGTACATTCAGATTTAATTTCTGATTGATAACGCTGACCACATGTTCAAGATGTGCCTCTGAGTCTTCAGCGCCAGTCCAGCGTGTAGACTGAATTGCCGATTGTGCATTCAATGTAAAACCACAAATAACAAAAAATGCTAATACCATTTTGTTTTTAATAATATTTTTTAATAACATTTTATCTCCCCCCGAATAAATCTAACTTAACTTAAAATAACTTAATCGATACCGACAGGCCTTCGCTGGTTGGTACAAAACAAGTTTGGTATTTGTTCTCGTCAGCCAGTCTTAAATTAAAATCTTTCATGATTTGAATTTGTTTGTCAGAAAATGGATGGTCATGTTCGCCCCAGACTCCACCAGATAAGAAAACATTGTCGGCGATAATCAGGCCACCGGCTCTAATGTTTTTTTCGGCCCAGTCTAAATATCGGCCATAAGCTGATTTGTTGCCATCAATAAAGATACCATCAAATGGACCTTGATTGGAAATTTTCAAAAGCTCTTCTTCGGCGTTGCCAAGACAAACTGTGGTTTGTTGATTTTTCTGTGGAAAAAGCTCGTGGTATTTGGCAAAAATAATTTTGGCTTTTTCAGCATGAGCTGGATTGTTTTCAAAAGTTAACAGCTGACCAGATTTTTTTAAACCTTGTAAGATCCATAAACCAGAGCTGCCAGTCAGAGTTCCAATTTCAACAAATTTTTCACAACCATGTAAGGCCACCAACGTTGATAACAAACGACCCTCGGTGTGCCCCAGGCTGATGCCGGTTTTATTTAATTGATCGGAAAAATCGCGAGCCTCTTGCAACAAAGACCAAAAGTTTTTTTGCTCCATGGATTTCATGGTCAAATTCTCTTGATAGAGATTTTCAATGTACTGGAGATCAGCTCCATTTGATTGGTTTTCTGTGTTTCGCATAATGGCAAGAAAACTACATCATTAGTGGCTTGTAGGCCATAACCTTATTTAAAAAAGAACGCATTTTTACTTGGTTTATTGAGTTTTGATAGTTGTGAAACCTTGAACACTCATGGTACTAGGTGCGTCAAGACAGAGCGTCTGTCGTTAATGTTAAAAAACAAACCAAGGGAGTCAGTATGAAATTCATTAAAGTCCACGTGATCATGATGCTGTTAATGTTAGGTAGTTATGCATCAGCAGCTGTTGAGCAAGCTTGTGGTGAAGTTGGTGAGATCAGAGAAGATTTAGCATCTCGAAGTTTATTTAAAGTGAAATTTTTAGTTTATACATACAGATATAATTATTCTGGTGGAGTCGGCCCAGTCATTTCTCCAGTCAGTCCTGAGATATTAGCCAATGTCTTAACCCCTGCTCAGCATGGTTTTGTTGGGTCTCGTGGCGTGGAAGTCATTCCTGCTACTGTTATTCAAAAAGAAGTAATGTATAATGCTTTTAATTTTCGAAAAAATTTAGCATTTATTTGTTTTTCTAGAGATACAGCTGTCGCTAGTTCTAAACCAGAAATTTTTATGATGAATTCACATATGACAAGATAGTAAATACAGGTAGGGCCTACATCATTAGATCGACGTAGGCCATTACTTTGTTTACAAATTCAAGAGTCTCTCGTCCACGAGCTTTGCCATAGAATAATTGATCTTGATAATCTTCGTGTTCTAACCAAGGCAAAGCTAACGATAATTGCCGCCACTGGTAAGGATTTAAATTATTATTTTGCGCCAGTTTTTGTACATCCAAAACATGCGCTGGTCCCAGGTTGTAGGTCGCAAGAGTTAATGCCCATTTTTCAAATAGAGAAAG
>CAZMVK010000215.1:256-4445 GCA_964569545.1 uncultured Bdellovibrio sp. | reverse complement strand
TATTAGAAAATCACCTCAATGAAACATCGAAAGATTTTTTCGCCAAGGTCTTAGAAGGCTTAACAAGCTTACAAATTCCATTTCACATCAACAAACAATTGGTTCGCGGTATTGATTATTACACGCACACCGTTTTTGAATTCACCACCACAGAGCTTGGCGCACAAAGCGCTGTGCTTGCTGGTGGACGCTATGATGGTTTGATTGACTTAATGGGCGGACCAAAAACTCCAGGGGTCGGCTGGGCCAGCGGTATTGAACGCATAGCAATGATGGTTAAACCCGAACAATACACCACCAACAACAAAATAATTTCCGTGATTTCTGCCGATGATTTATCTGACAGTATTTGTTTGAAATTGGCTTACCAATTTCGCCAACAAGGCTACCACGTAGACTTTCCATTGAGTGGCAATATTGGGAAAAAATTAAAACGCGCTAATAAAATTGGCGCTCAACACGCACTGATTGTTGGCGAAAGCGAAAGACAGAATCAAACAGTGACCGTTAAAAACTTAGCTCTTGGTGAGCAGAAAACAGTTTCAATGCAAGATCTAGCGACGATGCAATTTAACTGATTGCCCACGACCCCAACCCGACAAGGACAAACCACCTTGTCGACTCCACAAGAACATCAGCACCACACCAATAACTAACATGACAATGGACAGCCATTGTCCACGAGTTAAATCCAAAAGCTGATAACCAATATGCGCATCAGGCAAACGAAAATTTTCTCCGACAATTCTGAAAATTGAATACAACACGACAAATAATGCGCCAGCAGTTCCAGGCTTTCGTGGTTTTCGCAAATAGAAAAATATAATAAGAAATAACAAAGCGCCTTCAAGCAATGCTTCTAACAATTGCGAAGGATATCTCGGCGTCAATACTGTCGCCAGCGTATCACGTATCTCTAAACGACCATCTTGTATTGCATGAATGATCGCATACAAAGTATCTACGACAGATTTATACGCAGCTGAATCCGTTGTCATTTGCGACAACCAGATATTCCAATCACTGACCGTATGACCTTGCATCAAATCACTGGGCATTTTTTCAATCACTGCTGACAAGCCTGACAAACGCGAAGGATCATGCGACGGCCACTGCAAAATATCCTGAGGAAATTTAACTGCAAATGGAAAATCAACAGGACAAGGACGACCCACCAACTCACCATTAATAAAATTAGCTATACGCCCCATCAATAAACCCAAAGGCCCAGTGATCGCGATCAAGTCATAAAGATACAAACGATGCACACCTGTTTTCATCGCGTACAATGACGCCGCCAAAATCAAACCAATGATTCCGCCATGAGCCGACATGCCCCCTTCATTCAAAGCCAACACTCCCCAAACTGGAAAACTGTCTTTAAACTTTAAAAACAAATCTGGAGCATAAAAAACACAATAACCAAGACGGCCCCCCAGCAAAACACCAGCGACACAGTAGCTGACAAAATCTCCAACCATATTAACAGTCAAACCAGCTCGCTGACGAGAAACCAACCACAGGATCATCACATAAGCGATAAAAAATCCCATCAAATAAGAAAGGCCGTACCACTGCACACCAAAATTACCAGCAATGCGAAACACATACGGACTGAGATCATGTACGTACATTATAAAACTCCTGTAACAATAAAATAATCCACAACAACATCCTTCATGGATTCTCTCGACGAGTCAAATATTGATAAATATTTTTGAAGAATTCAGCAAATACAAATAAGCTACATAAAACTAACAAGGAAGCTGTATGAACAACAATTCCAATTCGACAACCAAAGCCAACTATTCATTTGAAAATATCGACTGGCCAGTCACTTTATTTTTAATTCTCACTCCACTTGCTGCACTGATCCTAACGCCAATATATTACTCATCTGAATCGATTCATTGGCCGCTGATTATTTTTGCAATCGTTTTTGCTGGTCTTACCAATCTCAGCATCACCGCAGGCTACCACCGCTTATTTTCTCATCGTAGTTATGAAGCTCACGCGCTAGTTCGCGCCTTTTATTTATTGATTGGCGCCTCAGCATGGCAAGCTTCCGCACTCAAATGGTCAGCGGATCATCGCATTCACCACAGTAAGGTCGACACCGACAAAGATCCTTACAGCATTAACAAAGGCTTTTGGTATGCTCATATTGGTTGGTTATTTATTAAAGATTCCACCAACCAAAATCCTCGCGCTGCAGATTTAGAAAAAGATTGGCTGATTCGTTTTCAACACAAATATTACATCCCATTGGCAATTCTTATGGGTTTTGGCTTTCCAACTCTTGTCGGTTATTTTATGGGTTGTCCATTTGGAGGATTTATTATCGCAGGAGCTTTGCGCATCACGGTGACTCAGCAAAGCACTTTTTTTGTAAATAGTTTGTGTCACACCCTTGGCAAACAAACATATTCTACAGATGTTTCTGCCCGCGACAGTTTGCTGGTTGCATTCTTGACTCATGGCGAGGGTTATCACAACTTTCATCACCATTTCCAAATCGATTATCGCAACGGCATTCGCTGGTATCAGTGGGACCCAACAAAATGGACCATTCAATTTTTAGCCATCATTGGCCTAGCTTCAAAACTGCGTCGAATTTCACAACAAGAAATATTAAAGGCACGCTTGCAAGCTGAATCTATGCGCATACGTTCTAAAGGCTACTCTGATGACATGGTTTTTCAGTTGAAAGAAAAAATCATGAACGCGCAAATTTCTATGCGTAAATTAAAAGAAGATTATTATCGCTTAAGATCTGAAATGCAGAATTCATCAAATGAAAAAGTGAGCTTACTAAAAATTGAAATGGAAATTCGTAAAATTGAATTTCAAGCTGCGATGAAACAGTGGCAGGTCTATCTCAAAGGACCTGCTCACATTTGAATGTTCATTCACGAACCAAGTAAAATCGACGAAACCGCTTAAATATAAATTCAGAAAATAGGACGATTCACAAAAGTCTCGTCCTAGAATGAACTCAAATTCACAATTTTATAACTGGCGAATCGTTCCATAGCCGGTCAGGTAATACGATTGAGTTTCACGTTGATGCTTCAAAAGCGTCGTCACCGTCCAATCAACCAAAATATTCATTGCAGCCACAGGGTGTTCTTTGCTGCCAATATTATAAACCGCAGGCACGGATGCTGTGGCATTGAATGTGTATCCCCACGCAACGCTGAGTTCAACTGGCTGCATCGCTGCATAGCCAATATATTTGCCGATACCATTATACGACCCACCAGATAACAAAACCACGCGATAAACAAAACGAACAACTTCCATTCCATAGAGATTCTCCAAAGAAATTTCCCAAGTCGTGGTCACTGGCGCTTTCCAACCCTGCAAATCCAACCAACAACCACCAATTGCCGTCGGCAATGCCGTAGCGATATCAGACTGTAAATCTACCTTTGGCTTCCCGGCATCTACGATACTCCAAACTTTTTTTCCCATGTTGATAATGACATCTAAACCTTTCTCAATAGACTCAAGTTCAGCGACACCAGTCGCCGCATCAACAGGATTCACGGCCTCAAGAGAGCCCGTTTCTGGAGACATAAATTGAATTCTATTTTCCGCACGACACAAAGAACTACCAATAGCTGTCGATCCTTGAAAAAACTGAGGACGCATTCCCTGAGCCATAGCCGACGGTGCTGACAACTGCCGCACATGCACTTTGGCAATTTGAAAATATTTAGAATCATGAACCGCAGAAGTCGCAAAACATGTTGAAGCCAACAAAAAACTGATCAAAAAAGCTTTTAACATTAGAACCCCTTTGTATTTATTTAATGATCCAGAGCAGACCATTTCAGTGCTGTTTATCTCAATTCATGAAAAAAATGCAACTGCAGAAATTCCCAAAAGCTATATACTTCTGAATAGAACAAAAAAATTGTAAGAGTTTGCAAGTGACAAAACGCCACCGAAAAAAATAATATTAAAGACGAACTGTAACCAAAAAAACATTTGCGGACCACAGCTTTCCACTGAATTTCAAGAGCATGCGAGTGATTTCTCAGATTTATTGGCGTGGAGTGATTTAAATTCAGAAAAACATTGATTGCTAAAATTCAGTCACGTGTTTCATGGTTAGTGACGCCAAGAGATACTGAAAGTTGGGAAAATAAAAAGGCCCCATCCAATTCCTATCGACTCCCAGACA
>CAZMVK010000215.1:0-246 GCA_964569545.1 uncultured Bdellovibrio sp. | reverse complement strand
TGGGAAAATAAAAGCTCGTGTGTAACTGACATCTGAACTGGTTGTCGTTACCACGGATTTTGTGTAAGCCATTGAATAATAATACAAACGAAAACCAACATACCAATCTTCAAATATCTCGGGCATCACTCCCATGGATGCATAATAACTCATTCCAGTTAACGCTTCGGTCGTTGAGCCATGTACGTACTGACCACTGGCCGTAACATTCGCACCAAGCTCCAGCGACAGAGTGTTTTTCGGGCT
>CAZMVK010000214.1:0-4476 GCA_964569545.1 uncultured Bdellovibrio sp. | reverse complement strand
CTCATCCTTAAGCAAAGATCCACTGAGCTGATAGTAAGAAGCAGCTTGAACCTCGCCCGCTTGCCATGCTTTTAAATACAACTGGGCGTTGGTCTGGGTCGGTTGAGAATAAAGCAACTCTTTCCACTGAGCTTCTGTCATTTTAACTTTTTCTTCTTTGGTATCTTTATGCAGATCTGTGTTTGAATTGTTGTAATAGTTGTTATTGACGTTGCGATCTGAATACATTGCAAAGTTATTTTTAATCAAGTCTGCCTTAATAGACGCGTGCAATGAACTATCAACCACCCGCGTGCTAAGTTGAGCTACTTTTTTAGCTTCTGTGTTTTTTTGAGCTGTTTTTTTGGTTTTCTTTTTATCGTCTTTTTTTGCAACTGCTTTGGTTGGAGCTTTACGATCAGAAATAACTTTCAAAACAGGAGTTGTCGTTGTCATTTGATTTTGACCACCACTGATTCTAGTACGGATTTTTTTGCCGCTCATATCATAGGGCGGAATAAAAGCATCTGGGCGAGGCATGTTGTAATTCACTTCTTCCTCAGTCGTATTCAATGGTAATGGTTCGTGCATCAACTTTTTCATTGCGATAAACGAAAAAATGAGAACTGAACCAGTTATGTACCATACTGTCTTTACGCTTTTGTTTGATGAGTTATTCATAACCACTCCCTTTTCCTATATACAGAGCATCGCTTGTGCCAAGGCTTTCTCATTTTGAGAGGCGAAAAGAAACTGACTGGCAGCTGATCTCGAAATAACAAGGCAAGCGGAGCTCATGCCAAAGATAACAATTTTGCGCCTTATTTTGCGCTTCACAGTCAAAAGGTTAGACAGTTCAATCATGCCGACAGCTTGATGCACAAATTTAGCGTAAAAAATGATCTGAAATTTTGATGCGGACCTGTTTTGCCCTGAGTTTGATATTTTTTTCGAGTGATCTTTTCACTGTTGAAATCATCGTGAACAGTTACATTTTTCAATGAACCAAAACGAATTAATAAAATCACCAAAATCAATTTAATGCGAGCCCACAACTGTCGAACTTTTTATCAATCAGCTGCTCTTTTGACGACTATCAATAGTTTTTATAGAAGAAAAAAATAAGTACTAACAACAAGTTAAGACGCCTCGTTTTGAGAATCTTAAAAACACAAACTGAGCACGCTTTTTGAAATATAGAACTGTGAGGAGACTGCATGAAAAGTGTTTCAAAACGAGACCAAATAATTTTGCCAGCTGCCATCGGCATCAAACAATCACTGATTGTCATGTCTTTAGCATTTCTAGCTGCCCAATTATTTCAATCAGCACACGCTGCTGAAATCGCAGTCCGCAAGCCTTCTCAAAACAAAACTCAAATCAAAGCTTCCGAACTGAACCCAACAGAGAAATCTAGTCATTCAATAAAAGCTGACTGGAGTATGGGATTAGCTGGTGATCGTTTCGAAAGCGAAGTTGAGCAACAATCTCTTAGCAAATTTTTTGTTCAAGCTAATTTTGAATATCCAGTTTTACCTCTTTTAACTTTTAACATTGCTCCTCGATTTTCATATTCTTCTGGTTTTTCACAAAACCAAGAAAGACAAAATGCCAATACCAGCACATGGAGTGTACGTAATGCTTCAGCAGATATTAACTCTAAGGGTGTCTTTTCTCTACAAGCCGGAGCTCTGGATCAATCCGTTGACCACAGTCCAATCTTATTGAGTGAAACAACTTTCCCAGCGGTCAGAGCTACTTTGCAAAATAATTATGTTGGCACAACTGCCGAAGCAGCGATTGCAACATCAAGCAGTCTCAGCACACAAACACGCAGCTTTGAAAAAACACCAACGTTTCAATCTGCTGGAATTTTTGGTAAATATGATGGTGATATTTTAAATATAAATGCTCGAGTGTCGTATTTCCAATTCTTAGACCTTCCACTGACAGTATCAACAGATTCAACTTTGAATGGAAATACAGGTCGCAATACCAGCGGTACAGATTCTGAGTTTGTCTATGAATACAAAGGCTACCAAGCTGATGGACAAATCAAATTGCGATTTAATAAATCATTTGCCATCGGCGCCAGCGGTGCTTTGGTGCAAAATCAAGAAGCTCCAAGCGAAAAAAATCAAGGAGCCATGGGCAAAACCTTTGCTGATGTAAATTTTAATAAAAATATAATGCTGACTCCTTCTTACGAATATTTCCAAATTCAATCTGATGCCGCTGTTGCATATTATAATGATCCAGCAATGAACACCAATCGTGCTGGATACCGCGCAGGATTGGCGACGACTTATCAAGACAAAGTAAAATTCTCAGTTTCCGGTGGGGAACGCAGTGTGCTTGTAGCAAGCCCGAATCAAGAGAGAGAAAAAACTTGGAACATTACGTTGGAGACGATGCATGCGCCGCTATTCTAATTTACTGCTCATCACAGTGCTTTTCTCAATGACAGCTTGTTCGCTGCCAAAAACCGAGTCTTCAAATTCTGAAGAAGACAGCGCAACATTTTTCATCAGCAATGACGGCGCCAGTTTCACCTCTGAACAAATAGACAAACAGTCCTCTGTCCCAGTAGCAAAAACATATTCTTTTCAAGCTTGTTTGTTGGATCGTAAATATTCTCGGCCAGTTCAAAACCACAGCTTTATTATTGAGTCCGTTGCCAGCAAAGCAAAAATTGCGGAGACCACTTCGGATTCAAATGGTTGTATTCACTGGAATGAAACCATCAAATATGATCATTTAGCTTCTGCTCATTATGTTGAACAAAAACGTGTGATCTCAGCTCAAGGTGTACAAAAAGGTCAGCGCACGGCTCGATTTGCTATTAATCCTTGGGAAAGCTCAGCTTATTCATTGCGTGATCGCGAAGTTCCAAATTTGGTTAGCGAAGAAAAAGCGACTGAGACTTTTTCAGGAAAAATGGTTGCTGACAAATCTGGTTTTACTCACCGTTTGAATATTTCAGATATGCGAGTATCCATGTACGACACAGAAACATTGGTAGATAAAAAAATACATTGGAATATCGAAATGAGAACCGCGCCCGATTTAATGGTCACTAAAAGTTCTGGCCAGGTTGAACACATGCCATTAAAATCAGGATTATTTGATGCTGAGATCTCTTTGATCCATGTCGTAGCTGAAAACGGCAAAGAAAAACGCGTTCGTCTGATCCCCGCATCTTCTGCCGATGCCAAAGTTGTCGATGGTTCTTTACTCATCGAAAAAGATGTATTCTTGCCATTGATGTGTGTGGTGGGACAAATTCAATTGGGATTAAAATTAACTCCTAAAAAAGGCAGTTCTTTAAATATTGAGCCTTTTGAATCAGTATTTATATTAGGTCAGTGTGACTCTATCAAATCGAACTTTTTCTCTCGTCAAAAAACTGTATTTCAAAGCAATCAAGGGAAAATGAAAATCGATGAATATTTAACATCGATAGAATATCCAACTGTTCCTACGGATTTGAGTGATGCAAAAGTCAACGTTGCCGGAATGCAATCAAGCTATTATATCCCAGCACAAGTTGAGGTCGGCACCTTGGCTTTTTCTGAATTTGAATATGCACGCACTGGAACTGCTGATCTCATTAAAAAATTCACTGTCACGGCTTGTGTCAGTGCCTATGACCGCCGTCCGATGAGTCGTCAAGCTTTTGAAGTTCTTGGTGTCAACGGTCAAAAAATTTCTCCGGCTCCCCGCTCTGATGTGAATGGTTGCATCACTTGGAATGATTCTGTTGCTTACAATTTATTTGATCAAGAATGTGAACGTGACACTCCTGTTCGTATCACCAATAAAAGCATTGGTATGGACCAAACTATTCCTGTAACGATCAATCCTTGGTCTAACTTTGCCGGTGCGTACAAAGATTTACGTTCAGTGAAAACAACAAAAAAATGTGCTAAAGCTGACAAGAGTTATATTATTATTCAAGGTGATTCATACACCCTGACTGATATCTCATACAAAATTAACGACAGCCTTGGTATCCAAGTTGAGAGAAAAGGTATTTTAAATTTTCATCCAACTTATTTCCGCCCGACATTAACTAACAACCGATACGAAACAGAAACTGGCAGTTTGCCAATGGGTCAGTACCTATTGCGTTGGGCTATTGTCACCAATGCTCCCAATAAATCTGAAGATCGAAATTTATTAGCTGATGATCGCAGGGTTTTATATGTTAGCGAAAAAATCGTTGATGTCTTAGCCAGTGATGAAATTGCGTTTAACGATTTCAAAATAGCCACGGATCATCTCAAAGATCTTGGTAACACCGTTCAGTTTGTTGTTGAAATGTCTTTGTTGAAACCAAATTTTAAAGAACTATTAAAAGCCAATCCAAAAGCTCAGATGAGCGACCTTGAAGACAAAAGAGCAAATTTTGAATATTACACCATGGCGGCTCCTACTATTTTAAAAGACACTTGGTCATTTGGGCATTTTAGCAATATGAGCCAGGGAGAATCTGTC
>CAZMVK010000213.1:0-4624 GCA_964569545.1 uncultured Bdellovibrio sp. | reverse complement strand
GCTCCGGTGGTGTACTTTGATGAAATTGGGTGGCGCTTTAAGATGAAATCGGACAAACGCAAGCCTTTGTCCCTCTCCTGGTAATACCACATGCTTAGACGGATTAAAATACGTCCTTGGATTCAGGCCTTCTGGCGCATAAATCTGAACATGGACTTTCTGATATCCGTCAGATTTTAATTGAATGTAGTACCCATCTTCGTGTTTTAACCACCCAACGGGAATTGGATTTAATCTTAAAGACTCCGGCGATAAAATCTGCTCAATTTCTGAATATTTTGACTTTGTGTCTTCAATAGAATTTTATAATCATCGAATTTCTCTTTCGCCGATAAAATCTCAGATGGAATTTGTGATAATAAAAAACTGTTTGCCGAATCTTCTGCCAAGGAGTTGCCAAACCGAACAGCTGCATCAGGAAATATTTTGGTTAAATTTTTTCTATTTTCAAAATTGAGTTCATCAAATCTTGACCCTGAAAGTAGAGACCAAATTAAAACTTGGGCCTCATTTTGAGTCATATTTTTAGATTTATAGTGTGATAGAATTTGAGGAAGCCAATTTTTTGCGGTACCCTCGATATCTCCTAAAAATAAGCCATCCCCCTTAATTGGTCTTACCGCTCCCGAATGAACACAAAATGATTCAAGCGTAAATTCGTATGAAACACCGGACTTTAATTTAAGTTTACCTGTTTCATTCAACTCACTAGCTACTGATTCTTGCTGTAAAGCCAAAGCTCTCAATGAGCCATTAAGCAGATTCTTGAGTTCCTTATCTTTGACATTTGATGACTCTAATTTTTCAGAAAAGCCTTTTATTGCTGTCATAGGGCTTTGATAATCTTTAGGTTTTTGCACCACTGGATTTTTATTAGTGTTAATTTCTGTAGTCACTGGACCCGAACTACAAGAAGTCATGCTGAAAATAGTCAGAAAAAACCCTAAAAACATGAGTATCCGAATACTATTCCGGGCACCGAAATTGATTTTAATCACATCATCCTCGTACGTTTATTTTGTATTCTTATATTCACGCCATAGGCCATTAATGGCTGCACAGATTAGGTTTCTATTTCCAATACATTCAGTTTTAATCAGATTATTCAGAAAATATAGCGCTGAGGTGTTTTCGTACAGCCGCCATTTCGATTTCTGTTGCTGATCCAACTTTTTCTGAAAACCTTTCTTTGGAAATTGGTCTGATATGTTCAATACACGCTTGACTCGGGGTTGCTACAGAATTCGGATTAAACGGGTTAGCAGGTCCAGATATGCTGTTTTCTCTAGTATTCATAGGACCTTATGACAAGTTTAGTTGGATGGCAATTTCTTTTAGTTGGTTTATAGATGGACCTACTATTCCGAAGACAACAGCTTTTCCCCACTTAGCTCATAAAGGTCTATTTTAAAATCTATTTTTCATTTTCCCTTTTGAGTGGGCTGGGTTCATTGGGCCTGCGTTTGGACTGGTTAAGTTCTAAAGAATGGGGTCGGGAAGGAGTCTGGTTATAAATACACTTTACCATAAATAGCTATTTATGATAAAGTGTATTGAGTTGATTGTATTTTTCAACAAAAAAAGGACCTATATGAATTTGGAATTGATTTGCGCTTTTGATGAGTTTTTAAAATCGAAAAAATTGACGTTCGAAGGTGTCGCTATTGGTGGCGGAGCTCTTATCATTTTAGAGGTCATATCGCGAGTCACTCGCGATATTGATGTGCTCTCGCCTGAAATTCCAGAAAATATTCACCATGCTGCAGTTGAATTCGCGCAGCAAGAAAAACGCTGGGGCTTAAAGGAAAATTGGTTCAACAATGGTCCTATTTCACTACAAAGAGATCTGGGCAGTCATTGGCAACTTCATCTACAAGAAATTTTCCGCGGGAAATCTCTGATTCTCTATACGCTGGGAAAAGCTGATTTATTGAAGACAAAGTTATTTGCCTATTGCGACCGTACCGAACCGGATTTTCAAGATCTTATAAATATGAAACCGACTTCAGAGGAGATTGACCAGGCTAAATCATGGGTTCTTGAGAGGGATATGAGCCCCTTATGGCCAAATCGAGTAGAGACCGCTTTTGCTGATTTAAAAAAGGCTCTTGGTTATGAATAACTTAGAGTTGAATCAAAGTCTTCAAATGATTGGATTCCGTATTTCGGGAAAGCTCTCTGAATCAAAAGATATTGTGGACATCGAAAAAACACTATTTGAAGCCTCTCTTCAGGTTTCTTTAGACGGACGAATTTTCGCTTTGCTTTGCAGCTGGGTCCTGGTTCACGGAGATAAAGTCATCATTGAAAAATTAATGAAGATGCAGAAGCAAGAGCTCTCGCCATGGATTGTCGCGCTGGCGGTATTTGCTTATCATCATGGTTTTCATCAGTGGAAGCGGTTGATTAAGCCACTTAAAAATAAAATATTTTTTGTAAGCTTTGAATCAGCGCAAAGTCAGATAACCAGAAAAGGGGCTTTCCCGGGCATGGCTGAACAAAATATTTTTATTGCGAACAATGAGATCAGATTGCGCACAGAAGATATTTTGTCGCAGAAAGAACTGATTCAGAGCAATCGGCAATATCGCAATCGGTATTTGTATGGGGCTTGTATTAGGTCTGATGTTATTTCCTTAATAGAAGTAGGAGTTCCTAACCCGTATCAAATAGCAAAAAAGCTAGGATGTAGCCAAGGTCCAGCGTATCGAATTATGAAAGAGTACCGATTGGCGATGGCTTCTTGATCTTACTGAGAGAGATTATTGGTAAAGCATGGCTCGTATATTGCTAAACAGGAAGCCTGTTGATGAAATATATTTAGGAGATTTATTCAGATGTTAAAAACAACTAGATTCTTAATTTTAGTATTTTTAGTTTTCGGAGTTGGTTATTATTTTATTGGGCACACTGTTTCGGCGAGTAGTCTTATTGGGTTAGATAAAAATGGAAATGGTGTTTGGGATGACGTTGAAGAAAAAATAATTCAAAAGTTTAGTTATTCAAACAATATCAAAAACGCCATGTTTCAAGGGGCTAGATCTTTGCAGAAGGCTGTTGTCGAACCCAACATGACTGAAAAAAAAGCGATGGAAATTTTAGCCGAGGAAGAGGCTTCCCAGGGGTGTCTTAATCAAGTAGATCCTGAGTTTATGGAGCACGATCCGCTTCTCGAAGAGTGGATTGTGAATACCAAAGAAAGAACAAAAGCTTATATTCATTACAACTATCTTTTAAGCGGGAAAATGGGAATTGGTATTGAAAATCATAAATATTGTGATTTTGTGGTAGAAAAATAATAATGAAACTGTTGTCTTTTGTGTTCATACTTTTTATTGCGTTAAAGTCTTATGCGTATTGTGATAAGCCAACTTTTAATATTTATTTTGCTAATGGAATGTTTAATTCACATCGGGCAGCAGCAAAATCATATATGGCTCTTAAAAACATTTATGAAAATCAAGAGTTCGAAGGTGTGAGCATTAAATTTGATGAATCATTTGTCGCATACAACACCAATGAAGACCTACTTACTCAACTCTTTGAGGTGGCTAGGCAAAAATCTACAGATGTTGATTTTAAATTTTGGAAATATTTGTCAAATATGGATGCATCTCCTGAATGGTTCAGAGAGTTAGCGGCAAATTTACAGAAAGAAGCTGTTTTATCAGAGGTTTTTAAAAATCAAGATATTCGAGTTCAAATTAAAAGTTATTCGAAGTTACTTGTGGATCCGAAAAATCACATTTTAACCATCGCTCATTCTCAAGGTAACTTCTTCACGAACTTTGCATTTTCAGCTCTAGATATAAATCATGAGTATTCACAAAGATTAAATATGGTCTCTGTCGCCACTCCTGCCGGTTTTGTCTTTAATCATGGGTCATATATAAATTTAAAAAGTGATTGTGTCGTAGCTCATATGCCAGGAGCTCTTGCCTTCAATGTCGCGAATGAAAACACAGAGAATTGCGGTCATTCATTTGTGGAAAATTATTTACTGAATGGCAGTAATTCATTGAAAAAAATTAAATCCAGCATTGAGTTCAGCTTGATTACGACAACAGAAAATGAGCCTGGTGAAGTAAGTGTTTCTGCTGATATTAAACAGTTCATGTTTTGGCAGCAGCGTTTAGAAAAAAGTGATTATGATAAGAAGTTTGAACCTCATCAGTGTTTTGCATTTCGTTTGGTTTATAGCTTACGAAACACTTATTGGCAAAATGTGGATTGTCAGAGGAGGGGTTTGTTGGGAATGCGCGACGCCGGCCTTCAATGTTTAAATTTAAAAAACAATAAAAAAGTAAAAGAAAACTTGTGTCCAAACTTTTATGGTAAAATTTCACAAAACTTTTTTGATCAAACTGGTTATTTATTTCACGAGGGAAATTTGCCAAATTTTTACGACAAGCACACAGAGTGTAATTGGAGCAAAGATCAATTTTTAGCAGAAGTATTGACTGATGATTTGAATTACAAAACACAAAAGTTTTTGAGCGATCCATGGCGTGAGATTAATTTAAATTAGGTTGCAACATTTATTTTATATCAGTCATGATATATTAAAAGGAGCTCATGGAAAGAATGACAATGGTAACTGTGCATACAGAAAAAAGTAGTTTAA
>CAZMVK010000212.1:0-4671 GCA_964569545.1 uncultured Bdellovibrio sp. | reverse complement strand
CTGTCGGCTGCGGAAATCCAGAAACCTCAACAAACAAACGAACAGAATCACCCTCAATATACGAAACAACATTTTTTAAATTTATAATTCTTGGCGCTACAGGCGTATTTGACAAAGTCAAATGCCCTGTTGTCACAACTCCTGAGGCATTCGAAAACTGAGCATAAAAATCACCCTGTGGGCTTTCGCTTGGTAACACTAAGTAAGGACTTTTTTCATGTGATAAAACTTGGCCATCTTGGTACCATTGAACAGTGGGTTGTGGGCTACCCAACGCTGAAACAAACAAAACTGTTTTACCGTTGCCTTGTCTTAATATTTTAGGTTGCTCGATAATTTGCGGCAGCTCTGCCGAATTGGTTTTTTCTTGTACGACGACTTCGGCTATCTTGCGTCTTATCTTTTCTCCGTCTTTCATATACTCGACAGAATATGTCCCTGCTTTTTTTGCATCAATATTTTGTAATACAATAAAATGCCCTGGCACACTGACTTCAGAATCACCTAAAAACCAATGATAAGCTGTCGATTGCTGCGAACTGGTTTGTGCCAATGATAAAGATTTTGTCTGCGCTGAAGCCGTTGAGCTATTTCCCGAACCCACATCAGTGCTGTCAGGAGCCGCCATTAAAAATAATTTATCACCCGTATGTAAAAACATCGAAACCGGCTCAAAGGGCTCAACAAAATTTTGTGAAAATAAATCGGCAGTTCCCGAACTGTTCAAGCTGACATACAGCCCACCACCGCCACAGTTTTGATAACCGAGCACGATGCCAACCGAAGCAATACACAATACAAGCAAAGATTTAAATCTGAGCAGACTCTTCCCCATCAATATATTGTAGATGGAGCAATAAAAAATGCAAAGCGAATAACCTAACAGGAAAAAATCAGAAAAATATTGCCTCATACTGAGAATCATCAATCAAATGCTTTAGCTAGATAAAACAATACCGACAAAGGTACAGTATGAAACAAATAAATCAAAATAAGACAGACCAAAAAATCGACCTAGATGCCACGACCAGTGAACTCAAAGGTTTCAGCGGAGTTTTCGAAAGCTTGCTGCGGCGTTTTAAAAATGTGATGCATCTGACCACCATGGCCCCGGTCTATCTATTTGCCTGTTTTGTTTTAGGACTGTGCCTAACTCCAGGTATTGCTTTGTTTCGTTTTACTACTAATTTAACTCTCGACCAATCCCCGTGGATTCAAAACATTAGCATGGGATTCGCCCTGGCCACTGGGTATTTCATGTACGGAGTCAGTTTATTATTTATAGCACCAGCTGTGAACTGGATGTTACGAACCAATTTAAAACCTTGGCGCGGACCTTACTATTCAGTTGAATCCTTTAAATGGTTTATTCATAACGGCCTCACTTACATGGCGCGCTTTACTTTTTTAGAATTCGCCACACCTTCACCTTTAGGTATTCTATTTTATAAAATGATGGGAATGAAAATTGGCCGAGGCACCATGATCAACTCGACATGGATTTCTGATCCCTCATTGATCGAGCTTGGCGAAAAAACAACGATTGGCGGTTCAGTCACCATCGTTGCACATTATGGCCAAGGCGGATTGCTGATTATTGCTCCAGTCAAAATCGGCAACAACTGCACTGTCGGTTTGAAAGCAACAATAATGGGTGGCAGCGAAATTGGCGATGGTTGCAAAATTCTACCACACTCTGTGGTCATGCCTAAAACCATCATTGCATCAGGAGAAACCTGGGGCGGAGTTCCGGCTAAAAAAATCGAACTAGAAAAACCTTTAAGCCTTGTTAAAGCCTCTTAAATCTTAGAATCTCATTGAATTCATATTTCCAAAAAAAAGCCTACACTTTTCGTGTAAGCTTTCTTGTTTTGTAGTTTTATCTTTTTAAATTATTAAAAAACTAACCTTAGAAAAACTATTTTTGTTCTGAAGAACACATCACCATTACAAACATGTGATCTGCATAGGCCCCTGGCACACCAACTGGATACAACTCATCAAGAGAAACAGTTGAATACAAACTGAAGCCTTCGTTTTCTTGAAATAAAGCCAGTTCGACATCTTTGCCGCTTTTTGTTTCTTTCAAAATTAGAACACCATCAACGCCCATTGAGAATGTGTAAAAATCGTCGCCAGTAGATTCACCAGCACTCAACATTTCTTTGTCACCCAAAGGACTGATTTCACCTTTGATCAAGTGATTCATGCCCGACACATAAGCGGCACCACAACTCAAGCTGGTATCAGCAAAACTTAAGCTAGAGAATAAAAGAGCTGATAATAGTAAAGAAAACTTCATAGAGACCCTCCATTGTTAATTCATTTGAAAATATTCGATAGGGCTCCCTAAACCACCATCGCCCTCAGATGGAAACCTGAACCTATCCGTTGTAAAAAATTTTATAAACTCATAAATGGGAATCTGTTGACCCCCCTCCGAATAGGCGTAACGTCTTTGATATAGAATCTCAAAACCTACGGGAGAACAAAATGTCTGAACATATTTATTCCAATGTTAAAGTCGGCAACATGCTTCTTAAAAATCGTATTGTAATGGCGCCAATGACTCGCTGTCGATGCATCGATAATCTACCCAACGAATCAGTCACCAAGTATTACACTCAACGCGCTGAAGCTGGTTTGATCATCACAGAGGGCATCTCACCATCAGACAATGGCTTGGGTTATGCTCGCATTCCTGGCATGTACACCAATGAACACGCCAAAGCTTGGAAACTTGTGACCGACAGCGTTCATCACGCAGGTTCAAAAATTTTCGCACAACTTATGCATTGCGGCCGAGTCAGCCATCCTGACAACATGCCAAGCGGAATGGAAATCATGGCACCATCGGCCATTGCTGTACCCACTGGCACGATGTGGACTGATCAAAATGGAATGCAGCCTTATCCTGTGCCTGAGGAAATGACCGAACATGATATTGAATGTGCGATTGAAGAATACGTGCATTCTGCTGATTTATCTATTCAAGCTGGTTTTGATGGCGTTGAAATTCACGGTGCTAATGGCTATTTGATAGATCAATTTTTAAATACGGCAAGCAATCATCGTCATGACAACTGGGGCGGCAGTGTTGGCAACAGAGTTAAATTTGCTGTCGCTGTGACCAAAGCCGTTGTCAAAAAAATTGGCGCTGACAAAGTTGGTTTTCGCATGTCTCCATACGGAGCTTTTAACGGCATGGAAATCTTTTCTAATCTAGAAGATCAGTTTGAATTGTTGGCTGCTGAGTTGCAAAAAATCGGCATTCTCTATGTTCATATTGTCGATCACAGTTCCATGGGCGCACCTGAAGTAAAAGCCAGTGCTAAGAAAAGAATTCGCGATGCCTTCAAAGGCACTGTGATTTTATCTGGCGGATACGACGCTAAACACGCCGAACACGATCTGAGCGAGAAAAAAGGTGACCTCTTTGCTTTTGGCAGACCCTTTATTTCCAATCCGCACTTGGTTAGCAAACTTAAGAAAAAAGCAAAACTCACCCCAGCTGATGAAACAACTTTTTACACTCCTGGGGAAAAAGGTTTTACGGACTATCCATTAGAATAAAAAATTGAGAGCTTTTTTCTCAAAATTTATGATTTTTAAGCTTACCAAAGCTTAACATTGAAAAACAAAGCATACGGACGTAGACAGAACTCCTTACCTAACCAACAAGGAGTTCTTATGAACAAATTCATGCTTATCTTTACAATTATTCTTTCTGCAACAATCAGCCACGCCAACGACGGCGGCATCGCTGCCATCAAGGTCAATCAGATCAAAATGCGCGAAACAGCTTTTAAAAATGGGCATGAAGTTATTGTGCGCAAAATTACCAAACCAAGTTTTGTTATTTCTTTTGAAGGTGGCGAAGCTGAAAAACTACAAAAGGTTTTACCCTCTGAAGTTTCTGTAATCACCTCTATGCATCCTGAAATCGCTGAAGCTTATGCACAATCATTCAAAGCATTGGGCATCTACAGCAAACCTTCAAGTGCTGCGACACCAAAAGCTCTGCAAATTTCTTGCAGCGATGCGACCCTTAGCAATTCAGGCGACGCTGTTATTAAAACTGGTAAAACTGTTTGCACAATCACAGTGATGAGCAATGAAGATGGTCAGGCCGAAGATCTTTTCGGTGGCATACAAAATTTTGATCCTAAAGTTTGTAAATAATTAAATTTGTCTATTTCAAGGCCACCTCAAATTATGGTAGCCTTGGAATAGATGAAAAATAAATTTATCGCATTTCGTTTTATTAGCATTCAGCTTTTTCTGATTCTGGCCTTATCTGGCCTATCCATTTACCAAATTCCAGATCTCAGCGAGGTCGATTGGCAAACTGTTTTATTTTTAACTCCCTATGGAATTGTCAGCAATTTCATTCACCGCCAAGATTCCGTGATGTGGAGTTTTTATTCTGACATCTCCAGTGGTCAATTAGACCTCAGCACTGGCTCCAAGCTTGGTATGGCTGTGATTTTTATTTTAATGATTGGCAACACCTGGAATTGGCTGAGTCAGGAGAGTCGCAAATGATAAGCCTGGCTTATTTATATATTTTCCTGCAGTCAAATATTTTAGAAATTCCAATTTACTGGCTTTGCTTTCGTAAAAATCTCAGTTTCAAATCCACCGCGATTTCAGTGACAGCGATCAACTCAC
>CAZMVK010000211.1:884-4693 GCA_964569545.1 uncultured Bdellovibrio sp. | reverse complement strand
ATTTTTTATCAACGTTACTGAATGTTTGTGATTCATCAATCGAAAGCAAACTGACCGGACGCACCTGATTGAGTAGATCATGAAATTCATCAATACTCATATGCAATGCCGCAGCGACCTCTTCGTCTTGTGCCACACGACCTAATTCAGCTTCTAAATGTACAACCGTTTTATCTAACAATTTTGCTTTGTCACGAATCGAACGTGGCACCCAATCTTGGGCACGCAATTCATCTAAAATCGCTCCGCGAATTCGAAACTCTGCATAGGTTTTAAATTTATTATCACGAGTCGGATCGTATTTATCAATCGCGTCCATTAGGCCGATAACACCACTTGAAATCAAATCATCCAACTCGATATTTGATGGCAGTCTTACTGCGATTTTTTGCGCAATAAATTTGATTAAAGGGGAATATTCGACAATCAATTTGTCTTTTTCAGTTTGTACAAAACGGCGTGGCTCATCTTTGTATTTCTTAACCAAAGCAGAATTTTTAGACATCTTATCCCCTCAAAGCTTGTGCCCTTATAATATCAAAGCTCTCTACACACTAAAAGTCCAAATCCAAAGAACCAGTCCTATGCCACGCCCACAACTTGTTCCCAGAAAAACTGCATACCCGTCTTAGTTTGCTCCTGGCGTAGACTTTCCTCTAATTTATTAGCTATTTTCGCAATAGCTAAACTGGATTCACATTGTGGTTCGTGTTTCATTACGAGACGCTGCAACTGTGTTGATTTTCTTAACACCTGGTCCTGTGGAATCGATCCCCAGTAATCCAAACCGATATACAAAAATCGATTAACGACTTCGCTGAATCGATTGAACAAAGATAAACCCTCGGCCTCGTCACGTACTTGATTACAAATTATTGAAAATCGACTCTCTTTATATTCTTGATTCAAAACTTTTATCAAAGCATAAGAATCAGTGATCGAAGATGGATCGGGAGTGATAATCACACTGGAAATTTGTGAAGCCGCATTCAGATACAAAACGTTGTCCGATATTCCTGGAGCCGTATCAATCAATAAATAATCATACTGATAATCCAAATCACTGACCGAATCTAATAGAGTTCGGCGCTGAAATGCATTCAAACGATTCAGCTCTACCAATCCACTGCCACCAGATATCAAAGATATATTCGGCGCCAACGTAGTTAAAATTTCTTCGATTTCTTTTTCACCATTCAGGACATCTAAAATATTTCCTTTGGGTTTTGCTGAAAACATTATGTCGACATTCGACATTCCCAGGTCACCATCAAAAATTAAAACTTTCTTGCCTTTTTGCGCCAACTTGTAAGCTAAATTTGTAACCACAGTGGTTTTACCAACGCCACCCTTGCCCGAAGTTATACTGAGTGTCTTTGTTCTTTTTTTCATTTTATGCATAAATCAATTCTCACTTGTTCATTTTTGTAATTTTAAAAATTAAATCCAATACGCGCTCTCGTGTCGCCAACTCAAAATCTTCTGGAATTCTGTTACCCAAACCAAAACTGTGCAAAGGTACCTGGAAACGCTTCATGAAATTATAAATCGTTCCATGTTGAATCGATTCATCCAGTGCCGAAAAAATAACATCTTGATAATGCGTGACCTTATAACGTTTTCCGATTTCAGTCAGATCTGAATCTTTCGCCAGGCAAGAAAGCACCAGATGCACTTGAGCCGCTAGGTTTTGTTCTGGAATCATTTGTTGATACCACGAAATTTCTTCCATCGTTTTCATACTCAGGCCAGGAAAATCAGCCAAGATATAATCATAGTTTCCAACTTGTGCCATGACTCGTTCCCAATCAGATTTTTGTCTGATCACTGCAAAAGGCACATTGAGAATTTGTGCGTAAATTCGCATTTGATCGGCAGCTCCAACTTTTAAATTATCGGTTGTGACAATAGCCACTTTTTTACGTTCTCGCACAACGAGATGACTGGCCCATTTAACCAACGTCGCAGTTTTACCCGAACCAGATGAACCAACAAATAATTGGATCTGCGCTTGTTTACCAACCCCCGTAGAATTCACCAATGGTTTGCTAATTAATGTTGAATCCAAAATATATTTCGCAGCCCAGGCCCCAACCAAATCTTTGTTTTTCAATTTCATTGGAGGCATTTCTTCTTGTGCTTTGGTCAACATTTCTGCAGCAATTTCTGGCGCAACTCCTGCCAAAATCAACTTTTCATAAACACTGCTGACATCGTAACACAAACCAAAATCAGAACCTGGATGCTGACCATTCATCATTGCCTGTGGCACTTGTTGAAAATGCGCAAGCACTTGTTTTAAACTTTCGATTTCACCCTTGAGAGCAGAAACTTCAGTACTGTCAACGGTAACAACTGCAGCAGAGGAACTTGGGACAATCATCATTCCACCAGTAGCAGCTGCAACTGTTTCACGTTCACGATTTGCAGTTTTTGTTGCTGTCGCAGAAAATCTACTGGCTATCGTCTGAGCTGTAGTTTTTGGTTGAATCCAATCTTGTTGATTTTGCATTGTCGACCAGGCTTGCTGAGCCGCTTGTTTGATTCGCTCTGAAGCTAATTGCAAACTGTCTGCGGAAAAATTTTCAGCCTCTACAGAATCATCAATATCAATATATCTTGTGCGAGTGATCGGCTTTGATTCTTTACTCTCTTTGTCAGACGTGTATCTGTTCACCATTTTATCGATAACTTGTCTTTGTATTTTGGCCGAGCTTCTGGTTAATTTATCACGGTCCTCGGTACGTAATCTGGATTCCGCAAATTTCTTTTTATGCAAAGTATCGTCGGAAACAGCAGCTGTGATTTCAACACTGCCCTCGCCGACCAAACCGTAACTGCGTTTGTGGTCACGGACTTGTAAAATAATGGCATCTGGACCAAGCTGGGTCTTGATCATCTCTAATGCTTCTTTCATTGTTCGTGCTTCGAATTTTTTAACCTGCATTACTGATCTCCACTACTCCGACTGATTTAACATTTGCGTCTGAGGTCAATTCACTGTGAGACAAAACAATCAATTGCGGAATGAATCGCGAGGTCAGCTTGTGCACGTGACGACGCGAGGTTGGGCTGGTTAACAGAATCGGCTGACCAGCAATCTCTGGATGATGTTCAACGGTGGATGCAATTTCGGTAATTAATTTCTGCGCCGTTTGCGGGTCCATTACCAACTGCACACCTTGCTCTGTTTGAATCAACGAATTGGCAATCAATTCCTCGATATGTGGATGCAATGTCATCACCGGTATTCCATGCTCTTGTGCATATTTCGAAGTGATTGAACGGGCCAGAGCTTTGCGAACTGATTCAGTTAAGACCTCTATATCTTTGGTTCGAGAGGACTCGTCTGCCAAAGTTTCAAAAATACTGCGCAAATCACGAATCGAAACCTGTTCACGTAAAAGAGTTTGTAAAACACGAACAACCCCACCCAAACTCATGTGTTCTGGTACAAGGTCTTCAACAACTTTTGGATAATTTTTCTTAAAGTTTTCAATCAATGCGGAAGCCTCTTGTCGGCCTAACAATTCATGTGCATGCGAACGTACTATTTCGGTCAAATGCGTTGCCATGACAGTTGGCAAATCGACAACTGTGTAACCCGCAACTTCGGCTTCTTCTTTATTTGTAGGATTGATCCAAATGGCATCCAAACCAAAAGCAGGTTCTTTGGTAGGAAAACCTTCGATAGTTTCAGAAACATTTCCTGGATCCATGGCTAACAAAGCATCAGATCGTAAGGTTCCACCACCGACACGATTGCCTTTAATCAGAACACGATACTCGCCAGAAGCTAATTGCAAATT
>CAZMVK010000211.1:0-874 GCA_964569545.1 uncultured Bdellovibrio sp. | reverse complement strand
GAATGTGAATACTGGGAACGATAATACCAAGATCCAAAGCGAATTGTTTTCGAATGCTAACTATACGTTCAAGCAAATCTCCGGACTGATCACTCTCGACCACATTGATCAAACCATATCCGACCTCAAGCTCAATCATATCTAAAGGCAAAAGATTTTCGATATTTTCTTTTTTCGGAGCTGAAGCTGCGTCTTCAGCTTTTTTCTTATCATTGTCATCGCTCTCTTTTTTATACCGTTTGATCAGCCAAGAGGTTGAGCCCAACACAAATGCCATAAATAGAAATGGCATAGTTGGTAAACCAGGAACCAATGCAAGCAAGCCAATTACAAAGGCAGATACACCGACGGCTTTTGGATTGAAAAATAACTGACCGACCATTTCTGATCCCATATTTTTTCCACTGCGAGAACTGCGTGTGACAACCGCACCAGCAGCGGTTGAAATAATCAGGGCAGGAATTTGTGTCAGCAAACCATCCCCGATGGTTAACATAGTGTAGTATTTGGCAGCTGTTGCGAGGTCGAGATTTTTTTGCAAAACCCCAATCAACAAACCACCCACGATATTCACCACGGTAATTAAAATACCGGCGATAGCATCTCCACGTACGAATTTACTGGCACCATCCATGGCCCCGTAAAAATCTGCTTCTTGTTCAATCTCTTGTCGACGCTGACGCGCTTGTTGTTCATTGATCAATCCGGCATTTAAATCTGCATCAATAGACATTTGTTTACCTGGCATTGCATCCAAGGTGAAACGTGCAGCGACCTCTGCAACCCTGCCCGAACCTTTGGTGATAACAACAAAGTTGATGACAACTAAGATGATAAAAACAATGGTACCGATAACATAGTTATTACCCACGAC
>CAZMVK010000210.1:4554-4794 GCA_964569545.1 uncultured Bdellovibrio sp. | reverse complement strand
AAAAAGATTAGTCCTGAATTGATTCATTACAGACAGAGGTCTTAAACAAGACCTTTGCTCTTTAAAAAAGTTTTTAAAAAGCCCAAGACCCAGTCTTGGGTTTTTTTTTTGGACTTTAAAAAAATGCACAAGTAACATCAATTCATAGTGATAGTGAGGTTGTTATGAAGCGTAACTCGTGGTTGATGATTTTTGTTTTGATGTTTGCTTCTGTTTCGGTTGACATCATGCCAGTTTTTA
>CAZMVK010000210.1:3874-4544 GCA_964569545.1 uncultured Bdellovibrio sp. | reverse complement strand
GGAGCCTTTGTGTTTTTTGTTGGCAAGGGTGTGATGTCCTTTGTTTCGATGGGCGGCAGCGATAATGTTAAGATTGCTTCCAATAATTCGATTATGCATTTGCGTTTGCAAGGCGTGATTATCGATGGTGAGAAATTTTTAAAAGCATTAAAAAAATATCGTAAAGAAGATGATATCAAAGCTTTCGTTATCGAGATCAACTCTCCGGGGGGCGTCGTTGGTCCTTCACAAGAAATATATGCTGAGATTAAAAGAACCAGAGAAGAATTTAAAAAACCAGTTGTTGCCGTTTCTCCTGGTTTGGTTGCTAGTGGTGCTTATTACTCGGCAGTGGCTGCGGATAAATTGATTGTTGCTCCTGGAGCCATGGTTGGATCTATTGGTGTTATCATGGAGTTCGCTAATTTAGAGCATTTATATGAATGGGCAAAGGTCTCTCGTTACACAATCACGACAGGAAAATATAAAGACTCAGGTGCTGAGTATCGAGCTATGCGTGATGATGAAAGGCAACTTTTCCAAGAGATGATCAACGAAGTTTGGGTGCAGTTTAAAGAAGCTGTGGCTGATGGTCGTAAAATGAAAATGGAAGATGTTGAGCCCTATGCGGATGGTAGAGTGATGACCGGTGTTCGCGCTGTCAAACTGGGATTTGCTGACGAAGTGGGAA
>CAZMVK010000210.1:2382-3864 GCA_964569545.1 uncultured Bdellovibrio sp. | reverse complement strand
GATCGCGCGTTTGAGGTGGCAGCTGATTTGGCAAAGCTTAAGAAATATGAGATTTTTGAATTGCCAAAAAAACATCCTGGTTTGATGGATTTGATTACGGGCAGTGATGAAGATGTAGAGGCCGAATCAAGATCATTTCTTGGTAATAAACTGAGTGGAACAATGCCGAATGCCGGGCAGATTTCTTCGCAAATTTTAAACGATGTGCTTAAAGCCGATTTGCTGAATAAACCTTTGTTTATTCTCCCAGGTTTTTGGAAATAAATTAAACTGTTAAGGTACAATAGTGCAGAAGAAAAAAGTTAATAAAAAAAAGAAAGCAGTTGGTTCTTCATCTCGAAATCAATTGCGTTTGGCTGGTAATGTTTGGCCCTTAGAAAAAGATATTTTATTTCGACCAGACCGCTTGAAGTACGTGCGAAAATTGATTCAACCAGAGGGTTGTGTATTTTGTTTGGCGGCAAAAGCTCAGGCTCCGGATTTAGAAACTCTGTGTGTTTATCAAACTCAATATACTATGATTATTTTAAATAAGTATCCATACAACTCGGGGCACTTATTGGTGTTACCTCGGCGACATTGCGGAGATCTGACTTTGCTTGCGGATGATGAGTATACAGATTTGCATCTGACCGTAAGGCTAGCTGTAAAAGCGCTAAAAGCTACTTATGAACCAGGTGGTATTAATATTGGTTTGAATCATGGGGCAGTGGCTGGGGCTGGGATTCCTGATCACTTGCATTATCATGTGATACCTCGCTGGTCTGGAGACCTGAATTTCTTCCCTTTGATCGCGGAAACGAAAACTGTGATTGAAAGTCTTGAGAGAACCTTCGATCGTTTGTTACTCTATATGAAACAGCAAAAATAAGGGACGGGCTCGATGAGTCGATATGGCCAATCTGGGCAAATGCAAATGAACTTTAGTATCTCCACCGCGGTGAAATGGATTGTTATTTTAACGGTGGGTGTTTGGTTGTTCGGTCAAATTGGCCTTGAGAATTATGCAGGGGTTCCATTTAACCGGTTTTTCGCTCTGTATCCGGCAAAGGTCCTTTATGATTTTGCCGTTTGGCAGCCACTGACCTATATTTTTCTGCATACCTTTCAGGTCTCGCATATCTTTTTTAATATGTTGATGCTTTGGTTTATTGGAACAGAGCTTGAACAAAGATGGGGCTCTCGCTTTTTTGTGATCTATTACCTATTAACTGGTGTTGGTGCGGGTTTAATCTATTGCTTGGGCGTTTGGTTGTATTTTTTATTTCATTCTGGTGCTCAGGTGTTGGTGATACCAGTTGTTGGAGCATCTGGGGCTGTCTTTGGTCTATTGCTAGCTTATGGAATCATTTTTGGCGAGAGAGTCATTTATGCCATGGGTGTGTTTCCGATGAAGGCCAAGTTTTTTGTATTGATTATGGGGTTTGTTGAGTTGGCTTCATTGCTGACCTCAGACGTCAATGTCGGTGATGTGTCATAACT
>CAZMVK010000210.1:0-2372 GCA_964569545.1 uncultured Bdellovibrio sp. | reverse complement strand
ACCTAGCGCATTTGGGCGGTATTGCCTCTGGCTATATAGTGCTGCAAGGTAAGGCACGTTATGATCGTTGGCAGTGGTCGCAAAAGGCTAAGAAGAAAAATCGCAATCTGAAACTAGTGGTTGATAACGAAAAGCCATCGCCAACACCAAAATACTGGAACTGATAGCGTAAAATACCTACGTAATTCTTTAAAATAGTTTTTCATCAGCCGTCTAATCTGATACATCTGGTTGTCAGGCCTAATGTATTTTGTTGGGTTATAGATCTTTTTGGAGGTTTTATGTCATTAGATAAAGCAATTCGTAATTTGAAATTTGACGTTCGTATGACTGAATTCAATATGAATCACAGTTTTTTATCAGAAGATGACCAAGCAAAAAATCTTGCACAATTAGAAGACTGTTCTGGTAATTCGGAGCCATTAAAAGTCGATAGCTCAGCAGTTGTTGAAGAAGAAGAAATTGTTACTGATGAGAGCGCTCAGCACTAGGGTTTGCGCCCTGGGCTGTTCTTTTAAAAAGCATTTCTTTGTCTTTTGTATTCATTGAAGAACTATCTGGCTGAGCTTGTTGTGAAGCCAATGGATCTGGCAATGGTTTCCAATCTTCACGAATAATACGAAAACCTACTTCGGGTGAGTAATGAGCGTGAATAGTCTTTTCACCGTAATCTTGATGTAAATTCGATTGATATCTTTGAATAGTGCGAATGACTACCTGATCTCTATTTCTAAGAATTATTGGTGGGCTCAGTTGTACTTTGATAAAACTATAAAGAGATTTGAGTTTCTTTTTGTGTTTATACCACTGCTTGTAGTTCATCTCGTCATTACGAAATGTCTGGTCATAAAATTTAATATAGGTGTCAACGTCTTGCTGTTCCCAGGCAATACGCCATTGTTCAAAGTTTTTTAAGAAGTCATTTTTCTGTTCATTGTATTTTTTTTCACTCAACATTTGTAGGTCGTCAAAAATAAGCAATGGTGTTTGCTCAAGCTTGATATAGCTTTTTATTTGTTTAATGACTTCGTTGCGAACAACAACGCAGCCGCGTGAGCCTCGGGTCAATGGGACAGTATCAGGGACTGCGTGTAGCCATATTCCAGATCCCGTTTTGTCGTCGCGTTTGTCGAAAATATTGGGATAATCAGTGGCAAATGCTAGATTGCCATACATATCAAATGGAATTTCTGGTTGAGTCATTTCCTTCTGCAGAAAATAAATGCCAACTGGTGTGCGGTGATCGTTGGCTTTGACTTTGTCGCCAGAGTTCTTGCCGAAGTCAGCAGGGAACTCTGCAATTTTATTTATCTTGCCAGAAGTCCATTCGTAAATGGACAAAGTGCGTGTTGCTTTGTTGACGATCAGACTGTGATTAGAAAAATTATTGTCATCTGACAGCGAGACCAAGCCTGCGGGATACAAAGCTTGAGTGGGCTCTTGTTTGGATTCGGCGAAAGCATGTGTCGAAATGAGACATGCACCTAGGCTTAATAATTTAGCTGTAGATATAATTTTCCTCATACTCTTATTCGACTCTGTAAGTCTGTTTGTGTCAAGATGCAGAGTTGTTAAGAGTATAGACAAAAAGTCATAAATTCATTTTTAAATCTTTGGATCAAGGTCTTAAGACTTCAGTCTAGCCTGCCGATCAGTAGTTGTATGGCTGAAAATAAAGAAGAAGCAAAAAAACCCGAAGGCAAAAAGCTCCCTATAGGATTGATCTTACAGGTGGTGTTTGCGCTGGTAAACTGTGGTGTGATGGGGCTCGGTGCCTTTTGGACTTACAAGGCAACCTTGGGTTGGCAGGAGCCAATGATCACTGAAGAACAATTAGCACTTGAGAAAAAAGCTCAAGATGAAAAACATGATCTATTGAGTCCGGAGCTGCTTGAACCACTGATCTATACGATGGATAAATTCACTGTGAATCTTGCTGGTGAGCCAAAGCGTATGATTCGTGTTGAAGTTAACTTGGAACTTTTAAATCAAGATGGTTTTGAGGAAGTGATCAATACAGATAAAAGAGCTAAAGCGCGAGATCAAATCGTACGTTTGTTGAATGATAAAACATTTGCTGAGCTTGAGACTATTCAGGGTAAACTTTTTTTGAAAGATAAAATAGCCTCGCAGGTCAATTCGATTTTGGACAAAGGTGTTGTCAAAGATGTTTATTTCTCTGAATTCGTAGTTCAGTAGGGCGATCAAATGAGGATGCGCCCCAGTAATCGATAATATCTAGAACTCATCTCATAAATACCTCTTGCTGCAAATAGCTAAATTGATTTTACTCTTCGTTGCTCCTCGGCAGCCTAGCTCAACTAGGCTTTCTCGTCGCGCCTCGATTAAAATCAATTTAGCTATTTTCGCTG
>CAZMVK010000209.1:0-4805 GCA_964569545.1 uncultured Bdellovibrio sp. | reverse complement strand
CCCGGAATCTTTTCATTCAATGTCACATACCACTGCAAGGCGCGATAAATAATCGGCGGGGCCTGTTCTCCAGTTTTTGTCCATCGGGTCCAGGCGCTGGGGTCGACCATTAAAAGCTGAGCCATTTTTCTTTGCGAAAGCCCCAGGTCTGTGCGGACTTTTTCCAAATCCCCGCCCAGCTGTTTTTTAATAACTAAAACCTGAGCATCGTAATGCATTCGATTCGAACTCTTGGCGCGAGTTTTTGTCGCATCAGCATATTCTTCCAAATTATTTAAGGAATTTGTATTAGTCGAATTTTGAGCCGGTAAAAATTCTGGTTCCATTTGCATTCCAATCCCCAAAAATAGGTTTTAAAAAACTGTTCAAAAAAAACGTTAAATAACCACTAAAAATGCACCCTTTTTGAGTGCTTATTTAAGCAAAAAAATATCAGCAAAATTAAATACCGATTTGAACTCAAAAAAAAGCACAAACCAAAACCTCGGAATTTAATCTTCAAAAAGTCGTCGAGATCTAGGCATAAAATCTGCGTACAAAATCCGACGAAAATCATAATCAAAAAACCAGTTAAAAAAGCAGCTACAAGCTCTCGTCAGATAAATCTAATTTCCCAACCTCTAAGCAACACCAATCTATCAAAAACCAAATCAAGCCACAACTGCAATGTTGCATTTCACAACTTTATATAGCCATATCACAACACTAAGCATTGCATTTCACATAACCAGCAATGACGCATCGTATTTTTTACCGATTTAAATATCTGAAATCACTGAATTTTTATCAAATACATACCTCAATACCCCATTTTTCAATTCAGACTAAAGCTTTTAGTTATATTCCACAGTGCTAAGTTACTGATTTAACAGGCGTTTATTTTACATCCATATTTTGACTTTTGCCGAATGCATGGATGACTATGCGCATTAATGCTTTTGTCTAGGTGTAAAAAATTGACTCGTCGGTTTTTGTTTGCTGAAATTTACACATTGAATCATCAGGAATAATCAAAAATGGCTGCTGCGCGTTATTATCTAAATAAAAACAAGTATCTCCTCCCGCCAGAGGTCGATCGACTGCGCAAAATTTTAAACGATTACTCACTCACCGACAGCCGCAATTGTTTAATGATAAGTTTAGCGCTCAGGACTGGAGCTCGCGCCCAGGAGCTTTTAAACATCCAGAAAGCAGATTTAAATCATTACGATCAAAGCGTATTAATTCGCGGAATCAAGGGCAGCAATGACCGGGAAATCCCTCTTCACGCACAGTTTTATCAAAGCCTGCACAAATTCAGCGAAGAGGTCAGCGGAACCACTATTTTTCCAATTAGCTATAATAGGCTTTATCAAATTTGGGAGTTCTATCGCCCGACACCAAAAAAATTCCACTCACTCAGGCACACCTTTGCCATCGAGCTTTATCAAAAGACCAAAGACTTGCGCTTGGTCCAGGTAGCTTTGGGACACAGAAATATTACGAACACGATGATTTATGCGGATTACGTTTATTCACAACAAGAACTTAGAAAGCTGATTCTTTAAGCTCTTCAGACAAACGTTTTGTCTGCTCTTTATTTGAATCCAACTTGTTTTTGCGTTGTTTTTTATCTTGTTTCCAAAAATCCTTATTGGACTCGGCCACCATTTGCTCAGCTTCTTTTGGTGCTTCAATTTTTTCACGCGCCACAGTTCCCGGCACGCTTTGATCCAACTTGATTCCAGCTTGCTCGCTCAGCGATTTTCTCAATTCATCAGTATTGCTCTGACTCTCTTTAATCATATCATTAAACTCAGATGATTTTTTATGAAGCTGATCCAGCTGAGAGCTCGCAAACGCGGCATGAAAAGACATAGCCACAACTAGGCTTAAAACAGCGAACATAAGTCTATTTTCATTATTGCTCTGATTGTTATTTTGATTCTTTACAGAATTCTGTCTTTTCATAAATCCTCCATCACATATGTATGAAAAGCAAAACTAAGACCAAAAAAACACAAAGACATCCATGCCTAAAGCGAATCAGCTTAATTACAGCATCAATTATTCAGCACTCTAGACCTCTCAGTCAAAAATGACAAATTTCGCCAACCACTGTCTAATATTTATACGTCGTAATTTTTTTTAAATATTTTTTCTTTATCTCTCCTTGGGCGGACCGCGTCCCCTGGGCCTTTTTCTGGCCCGAATCCTTATGATACCTAAGTTTTGGTTCAGGCCAAGAGTCTGGCTAGAATAAATTCAGCCATGACCTCTTTCAGGCTAGTATTAACAATTTTGACAGTTGACCACCTGCCAAGCATAGTCCGAATTTTACGGTCAAGATGTAAAATTCGGTCTTAATTTTACATCTTGACCGTAAAATTCGGACTATGTTAGCATGCCTTATGTCGTCTATAAACCGCAGCTTTTCGCCGCCTAAAGATCAGAGCTATTTTCTATTTGGTCCTCGCGGAGTGGGCAAATCACGCTTACTGCGACACCTCTACAAAGAGGCTCTTTTTATTGATTTATTAAATGAAAAAGTTTTGCTCCAATTTCTCAGTCAACCGGATCGCTTAGATTCCATGGTTCGGCCACTGAAAAAAGGTTCTGTTGTTGTCATCGATGAAGTGCAAAAAGCCCCTAGCCTGCTTTCAAAAGTTCATGAAATTTTAGAGTCTCCTGATTTTCCAAAAATTCAATTTATTCTGACTGGGTCTTCGTCGCGTAAATTAAAAAAGGAGGGCGTCGATCTGCTGGCAGGACGAGCCATTGTTAAAAATCTTTTTCCTTTTACAGCTTTTGAAATCGGCAAAAAATTCAGCTCAACAACCGCTTTAAAAAACGGCCTCGTTCCACTTGTCTATTCGTCCGCAGATCCTGCTGAAACCTTAAGCTCTTATATCAGTATTTATCTCAAAGAAGAGGTCAAGCAAGAGGGGCTGGTACGAAATCTCGAATCCTTTTCACGTTTTTTAGAAGTCATGTGCTTTAGTCACGCCGAGATCATCAATTTATCCAATGTAGCCAGAGAAGCCTCAATCAAAAGATCCACCGTCAATGGTTATTTATCTATTTTAGAAGATCTCTTGTTGGGCTATCGGATCACCAGCTTCAAGGTCAAAAACCGAAAACAGACTGTCGAATCTGAAAAATTCTATTATTTCGATGTCGGAGTTTTTAAAAGTCTATGTCCTCAGGGAATCCTAGAAAACCCGCATCAATTTAAAGGACAAGAACTTGAGGGGCTAGTGGCGCAACATTTGCGAGCTTGGATCAGCTATCGCAATAAAAAAGAGTCTCTTTTCTTCTGGCGAACCAATGCCGACACTGAGGTTGATTTTGTCGCTTACGGCCCTACAATACTTAAAGCCATCGAGGTCAAATCCACACGCGAAATCAAACCAGAACACTTGCGAGGTCTAAAATCTTTTGCTGAAGACTATCCAAGCGCCGAATTGATCTTCCTTTACACGGGAAGTGAAGAAAGAAAAATCCAAGGTATTCAATGCATTCCAATCGATCAATTTTTATTGTCTTTGAAAGTTTAGATCGCTCGACTCATTTATCTACTGCCACCTCATCAATACCCATCGCTTTAGTTTGCAAATTAAGAGCGGCTACAAAATTCGAATCAGATTTTTACCAACATTTGTAAAAGTAAATCTAAATTTCCATTGCTTCCATGGCCTGAAGTGCTTTGTAGTCGTCTGTAGATTCAATTTCCTTTTCTATTGTTCTACGACTTTCGTATGGGGTTTCCATCGCAATATGCTCAAAAATTGAATCGGTAATAGCTTTGGTTTAGTCATTGAGAAGCCCATTCTAGAACTTTTAAAAATTGACCGCGATACCGAACTCGAAATAAGCACGGACGGCGCCCGATTGATTATTGAGCCCATTCGTTCAGGTAAAAAAGGCCTGAGAGCTTCAGCTGAAAAGATCATGAAGAAACATGACTCTACTTTTCGAAAGCTTGCAAAGTAAGTTTCGATGGAGTTTCGATGGAGTTTCGATTTCTATCTTTAGACGATGTTTTAGAGTTACACGAAATGCAGCTCGAAAGTTATGGCGGTGCGACTGGTATTCGCGATCGCGGACCTCTTGAGTCTGCTGTCATGATGCCACAAGCATCATTTGGTGGCGAGTCTGTTCATAAGGGCGTCTTTGAGATGGCCGTCCTTTTTCAAGAACTATCAAAGTAACTGATCCGAACGCTGCAACTCATCTTTCAAATTTCTGAAAATCTAGATCCAAAACAGTCGGTACAATTGATTTATCTTCTGACGCAATTCTGCGTTTTTGAATCCAAATGATAAGTCACTAAACATGTAGTTATTTTTTCATTTCTCGCGCCATGGCCTAGGTCTTTTCCATAAGAAACCCTTATAGTCATTTATCTCAAAACCTAGTGTTCCACTCAAACTCCACAGAAATTAGAATGATCCCGTCTCAAATTGAGTCACCGTCAAAAAACTCCAACTTAATCCCGTGATCATTTTCATGAAATCGAGACATAGGCATGTCGATAATTCATGAAAATGTGTCACCCAGTAGTCACAATTTCACGAGATGCAAAAGATTCCTGACATCATAACCGCGCAGGCTCAACAACCGTTTTTCGCAGCGAGGTCGTTCGATAGGCGTCTAACAAACTCACACGCTTATCTTCTAAATAAAAAGCCCTATTTAAAGGGATATAATTCCTGAGATCGCCAGCAGCCAGAAAGTCCGCGCGTTGGGGCTCTACAACTTTCCAAACTCCTGGTTCAATTTCAATCTCATTCCAAGCATGCATACCTATCGATTTATCCTGCAGA
>CAZMVK010000208.1:0-4812 GCA_964569545.1 uncultured Bdellovibrio sp. | reverse complement strand
TGCGCGATCGATCATCCATCGAAACAATAATTTGTCGGCGAACTTTTTCTTTGGCAGAAAAATTCTGTAGTCCCTTCAAATGTTTTTCCGTAACCAGACTGGTCGCTTTGACCTCTATGGCAACCTCTTCGTTGACTACGAAATCAACCTCGCCATTGTTATAATCATTCCAGAATTCAATGGCTGCATATTGATCACGATAATCATTGTATGCCTTAAGTTCTAAAAAAATAAAATGTTCGAGATTATCACCAAATTCTTTGGTTTTTTCTGAAATCGTTTTGCGATTACACAGGCTATTGACAACACCCACATCAAAAAAATAAAATTTTGCTGTTGAAATGCTCTTTCTGTTTTTTGTAGCACGCACGGGCTGCAGCATCGATCCCATCAAAGTATCTACCAATATCTGATAGTACTCTCGAATAGTTCGAGCTGGCACTTGCGCATCTGATCCAAGGGATTCAAAATTAAGTATCTGTCCATTACTCAGAGCTGCGAACTCGATAAAACGAGAAAAATTTTCGACCTTTCGAACCAATGCCTCCGCCATAATTTCTTCTTTAAGATACTGACCACAATACTCACGAAGTTCAGAACGTGGATTCGAAGCGAAATAAATCCCAGGAATCGAACCCACATTTAAAATTTTATTCAGCTGAAAATCTGGCAACTCTGAATAGGAAAATGGATGAAGATATTTAACAGAAGCTCTGCCTGCCATCAGCGAAGTATGCGATCTTTTCAGCTTTCTAGCACTGGAACCCGTCAATAGAAATCGTGCACCCATTTCTTCGATCATGGCATGAACTTCATCCATCAACAGCGGCAGCTTTTGAATCTCATCGATGACGATCAATTGATTTTTTTTCGAACTCAACTCTTCACGAATCAACTGCGGCCTTACTGATAATCGACGAAAAGTATCCGCATATAAAAGATTGTAACTGAGGTCAGGTTTTACTTCATTTTTGATCAACTGACTTTTGCCAGTCCGACGAGGACCCAACAAAAGAACACTTTTATCTTTCAAAGCTAAATTGATATCTAAGGATCTGTCTATATAGTCTGCCATATGTACAATTATGCCATTATGATGACAAAACAGTCAATAAAATCCGCATCTTTACTGCGGATTTTTAAAGAATTCCCGCAGCATAGCTGCGGATTTTGTCATACCAACTGGACCAATTGCGATAGACCTATGTTGATTTTTGCAATTTTACATATGGATTTAACTGAACAACGGGGTTTTGATAAAGATGGCAAATTTATTGGCCACATGAAAACCAGTCAAGCGGACTGGATAAAACGAAAATATCCTGGCCCCATTCAAAATGGAGTTTGAAACAAACAAAAACTATAAACCGAAATGCAACCCGCTTGGGATTTTGCAAAAGCTCACAATGTCACGGTCTGGTGTGGAGAGTTCGGCATTGCCAGATGGGCCAATGGTGCAGAACTTTCAACACTGGCTGGGCTTATTATTCATTTCGAGAATGGCAACCAATGGATTTAGAAATGGATGTTAAAATTAAAAATGAAAAAACAGCTCGTGGAGAAACTGTTTTTTCTAAAATTTTACGAAAAAAGTTTTCAAGATAAGCCATGGCTTGATCTCTTGGGCCTTATTCTGGCAAGAGTTTGGCTACTGGTGAAATAAACTGGTTTATGTTATGTTTTTTATGCTGAAGTTATTGTTTCTTGAAATCAAGAAATTGGGTATTCTTATGAACTCGTTAGACAATTGATTCCCATGGTAAAATTTGAATTTCGTCAACGTAGAATCTTTCTCTCCCACCATAGAAAAGGTACAATTTTAGCTTCTTGTCTTTGTATTTCTTTTTGATGGAATCAAAGATCAATAAATCTCTTGAATCAAAATTCTGCTCAAAACAAACTTTCGCAAAAACAATATGATTATCCTCTTCGTACATCAAATGCACAGGTGATGATTTTGCAGTTTTATAAAATGAAATACGATTTGATTTTTTGGCCTTGTAACTGAGTTGACATAACATTTCTAGGTAAATCCAAGTCAATATTTTCTTTTCAAAGCTAGCTTTGAAATGTCCTAACAGAATGGGGTCGATCAGGAAAAATTGGGACTTCCCGGCTGAATCTTTACTGGGAGTAATTTCAAAAATGACAAATAGCATTTTCAAAATCTTAAGATAGCTTTGAACTCTACGAGCCGGAACTTTAACTTTTTTTGAAATGTTGGCTAGATTCGGGTTTTCTAGAATTGCAATAGCGTTTAGAATTTCCAAGGCATCGTCAGAGTCAAATTTGTATTTTGTGAATTGATGAATATCTCTTTCTACAGTTAAGGCGAGCCAATCTTGAGCCAATTGTTCCCGTTCATTGGCAGATCTCACTGCGAACATCCCTGGGAACCCGCCATTTTCAAGAAACTGTATAATGGCATTCTTTTCAACTCGAGACTTGGCTTGCACAAAAGGAAAAATTTTTACCCTGTTTATTTCCAATTTTTGAACTTCAGCCAAACACAATGGATAGAGTTGAATTCTACTGAGTCTACCAGTCAAAGACTCGCGGATTTGATTTTCTAATGAAAACTCTGTCGAGCCAAGGAGAATATACTTTCCAGGAATTCGATTTTCATCAACGTCGGCTTTAATTTCATCAAAAAGATCTGGTGCTTTTTGAACCTCATCGATAATAAAAGTTTTCTTTTCTCCTTGTCTTAAAAATAATGCAGGATTGGCCTCTGCAAAGTGACGAATTTCTTTCTTATCAAGTGAAAAGTATAAAGTATTCTTTAAGCGACTGGGAAGTAGCTCTCGAGCAAGAAAACTCTTTCCACATTGTCGTGGTCCCTGAATGGATACGACCGGAGAAAAAGTTGTTTTTTTTGCGAGAAGATCTAATGCAAATCGAGGTCTAACATGAGCTATAGCCATAGCAGACAATAACCCCTCCTATTTATACATGCAAGTGCAAAAATAGGAGGGGTTATTGTATGTACGGATTAAGGCTGGCCGGATTGCTGCATAGCTTAATCGCTACGGAGAAATTTTCAAGTCAACCCTGAGGATCAGATTCACCATTTCCTGAATCAGAACCGCCGCCACGATTGTTGTTTGGCTGATTATTTCTTTGGTTGCCATTTCGATTGTTGTTTTGTGGCCCCTGATTTTGATTATTGTTTCTAGGGTTTTGATTTCTTTGATTGTTGTTTTGATTTACCTGACCGCTGCGACCCTGAGCTTGTTTACCCTGAGCTGACTGATGATCCCTTTGGTTTTGTCCCTGGCTTTGATTAGCTTGGCGATCTTGGCGTTGATGATTGTTTTGTGCGTTTCTATTTCCGCCTCTATTATTGTTTTGATTTGAATGCTGACCGCCACCATTGTCACCACCCTGACCACCTTGATTTTGAGATCTCGACTGTTGTTGTTGTGGTCTATTATGTTGTGGCCGTTGTTGTTGCGGCTTTTGTTCGGGCTTAATTTCAGCTGGTTCTTCTAAAACCATGGTGCCCTGTTTAGCGTGAGTCTCGACCACACCTTTTTGGTTGGCTGCACGGAAACCACGAACTTTTTTATTTTGTGTTTCTGAACGCTCGATCTGCTCTGTGATGTCCACTGTCACTTCACCGAAGCAATGAACCTGACATGCCAAACGACGTTGATCGATAAAATAATTAGAACCAACCACACCGATTTCGGCTTTGGTTGGCGGCAAAACATTGTGTTCACCACCAACAATTTTCACGCGACACTCGGCACAACTTGGTACACCCTTACAAATAGAACGGATCTCAATTTGATTTTCTGTACACAGCTGCAACAACGTTTTGTTTGGATCGTTTTCGATCTCTTGCCCTGTGGGTAGAAATTTTATTTTCATTTCTTTTTCTCTTTCACAATCAGTTAAGCTTAATAACAAAAATGACTCTTGTGATTTTTGTAATTTTACTGTTGCTAGCGTGATTTTTTGATTCTTCACACGAATAACATTTTAACTTTTCACCTGTAACAAACACTAATTTTTCAAAACAAAAAAGCACTTAAAATCACTTTACGATCAGCTTTGCAAATTTCTTTTTCCCAGCTCTTACAATCATTTGCAGGCCAGACTTTAAATGAATTTTTAACTGCTCATCTTCAATTTTTTGCCCATCAATTTCAACCGCACGTCCCTGAATCAACCTTCTCGCCTCACTGGTTGAAGGCGCCAAGGCCGCTGTTTTCATCAGTGCACAAATCCATACCGGTTCATCGCTTGCATCCAAAACAACCTCTGGCATTTGATCAGGCAAACCCTTATCAACGAAAATTCGATGAAACTCTTCTTCCGCTGCAACCGCAGCGGACTGCGAATGAAACCGAGCAATCAAAATTTTGGCCAAGGCCACCTTGGTATCCCGCGGATGTTTTGCCCCTGATTGCACATCCGCCTTTAATTGCACAAGTTCTGCCGGAGTCACATCCGTTAACAACTCATACCATCTAAACATCAGCTCATCAGAAACCCGCATGGTTTTACCAAACATATCTTTTGGCGAATCCACCACGGAAATATAATTATCCAGGGACTTTGACATCTTATTGACGCCATCAATACCCTCTAAAATCGGAGTCGTGATCACCACCTGCTGGTCAGCCTGACCATAGGATTTTTGCAACTCACGCCCGACCAAAAGATTAAACTTTTGATCCGTGCCACCCATCTCAACATCAGATTTCAAAAAGACAGAGTCATAACCCTGACAAAGCGGATACAACAATTCGTGAATCGAAATCGGAATATTGCCACGGAAACGTTTGGTAAAATCATCGCGCTCAA
>CAZMVK010000207.1:0-4839 GCA_964569545.1 uncultured Bdellovibrio sp. | reverse complement strand
TGACACAATCGCCTTCAACTTCCATAGAAGGCGGCTCACCACTGGTTGCTACCCCATCACCTTGGAAAGATAAAATAACTTTTCCATAGCGCTGACAGGCAAATACCTTATCACCATTTTCACTGCGAATAACGAAGTGACCCAATTCGATCCCTAGATCTTTGTTTTCACGAACTACTTTGACACCATCAAGCAATCTTTGTTTAGCAGCAAAATTTAACGCCGACCCCTCAAGCTGAGAAAAATCATAATTTTTTTGAATTGCCGCGGGATTTCGCGTTGAAGAAGTTTGCATCACATATTCAGACCCGCCAGGAAATTTCTCTGTTGATCGACTGACCCAATAGCCCACCGAAAAAAAACAGCCAAACACAAACAACACTGATAATAAGCGAATAAACTTAAACACACAGCCTCCTGCTTCGAGAGAATTCTTTTTAATGAGAATTCGCTTAACCGAACTTAAATATTTTAACTCACGAAGTAGCCCAAAATAGACAAGAGAAGATCATCAAAAAAATGACTACTCATACTGTTTAATTATGTCACAACAATAACTACAGATCTATTGGCCAAAAGACCGGTTACGAGCCACAACCTGAACGATAGGCTTTAAAGACTGCGTTCATTTGTTGTGCTTCCATGCCAATGGCCAAAAGTCCTAGACGAGCTGACCAACCATAGACATTTTCTAGGGGCGATCCCTGCAAACTCACATTCAAATCCGACACGCATAATTTTTTAAATACAGCCCCTGGACTGTTCAAACTGTCGGTATTGCTTTTTTCCGAGTGTGTGCGCAAGAATCCACCGGCCAAATCACTGCCGATCATGTAAATAACTGGCTCTGCCGAGTGTCCATCAGATTGTACTCGCGAAGGAATTCCCTCTTGTACTATGACCTCTTCAACATCACGACCGCCCTTTGCAGCTTTCATTTTTTTGCGAGATTTGTAATTCCATTCTTTGACTTCGGCTCCGCTGCCGACACGAATCACGGCCAAACCATATGTACCCGAATTGTTTTTCACAAAAACAAACGGCTCTTGATTAATTCCGCGCGCACTGTATTGAACTCGCAGACGAGCAATCATCGCATCAACCTGGTCAGCTAATTGTTGGCGCGAATGTTCTTCGGCAATATCGAAATGTTCGTTTACTTCTGTTTCTACTGATAACAAAAATGGATCAAAACCCACCAGGTCAGAGAACTCTTTAACCAAGCTGTTGTAATTATCAAAATAACGACTTTTTTTACGTTGATACCAACCAAGCTCGCGTGGCGGGTTGACTGGTAAGGTGATTTTTTCTGCCCACTCTTCGTGTGCATTTGAAAAATCATTATTTGAGATTATTAATTGTGGTTGAAACTTTTTGAACTCGGCACTGTCTTCAAATGCAGAGACAACGGAAATTTCTTGTCCAGTGGCACTTTGAACAATCAGTGGTTGTTCCATACGACGAGGAATAGAGATGAGGACCTCTCGCCCTGCAGATTCCAGCAGCTTACGAATGGCTAAAACGTTTTCCCAATAATATGGATTGTTTGTGTGCTCTTCGGTTACCAATAAAATACGACGCAGAGTTGGATCATAATGTTTATCCAAATAGGCTGCCATCAATGGCGTGGCTGATTCTTTATCGGTTGGACAAATATTGTTAAATCCTGCTGGGAAAATATTTGCATCCACGTTTGAAATTTTAAAACCAGAATCCCTAATGTCGTAACTTGAGTAAATTGGTAAACTTAAATTTTTTGTCTTGTGACAAAACCAATCCACAATTTTGTTTGATTGATTACAAAAGTTTTTATGCAGTTCTTCGCGCGCCATTCGATCCTCTATTCTCTCGGTCTCTAGCTGTTTATTTTTTCTTTTTTGGTCGCTGTGTTGATTCTGGAGTTAATGGTGTTAAAGCATTACTGGTTAAGAGAAAATTTTGTCCTTTTTGTTCAATCTCTGCCAGCCCCGTAAATAACTTGTCCTGCTCTGCTCCCGCTTTTTCTAAGATCAAACGCTGACTTTTCAGATCAGCGATGTGGGCCAACAACACTCCGACAAAATACATTTGTCGATCCAATTTTTC
Source organism: uncultured Bdellovibrio sp. (assembly GCA_964569545.1). Lineage (GTDB taxonomy): Bacteria > Bdellovibrionota > Bdellovibrionia > Bdellovibrionales > Bdellovibrionaceae > CAZMVK01. The sequence goes on along the minus strand of CAZMVK010000207.1, from coordinate 2,754 downwards.
CCGCTTAGCAGCAGCGGCATCCATGCTTTTGCTAAGAGGAATTTGCATGATTAAATGCAAAACGTCAGTATAATTGCTTGTCAAATCGGCGGCTGCCAATCCGGACCACGGTGAAGACTCTGTTTCAACACAACGAAGAGTAAAAATCTGGATCATTTTCAAAGTGTCAAGGTGGGCTTGCAAATTATCTTCTGTCAGCTGACGAGTCGAGAACTGTCCCATGTGAAAATAAATCTCTGCCAACCATTTTTTATTTTCAATTGTTGGCTCTTTGCCTATTTGAATTTGCACAATACCCTTCTGTGCTAATTGCAAATATTTTCCAGCTTCATTCTCTTGTCCCATGCGATGATAGCTGGCCGCTATGCGCGCCGGAATTTCTGCCAAGCCTATTTCTGGTGGCAAGTTTTTTTGGAGTTTTTGCGCATCTAACAACGAAGCCAAAACTCGATTTTCATCACCCATATTTTCATAACAAAAAGACAATTCAAACAATGCCTGGCCCGCAATCTCGATATGCAGATCTCTCGCTCCGTCCTCAACAACACGGTAAATAGCAGCGGCCTCTGTCCAACGCTTTTGTTCAAAAACAGCGCGAGCCTGTCCCATCATTGCACGATAATAATAAAACGATGTTGGTTTGTTTTTTACAAACAAGGCAAAAGCTTGTTCTGCTTCTTTGCTTTTGCCGTCACGATATAATTTTTCTGCGACTTCGACTTGTTCTCTCTCTGCTGGATTTTCAACTGTCGAAATTAACATTCCATGGTTTTGAACTATGCTCTGGCATGCTCCGCCAATAAACAGCTGAACCGAAATTAAAAATGTCGCCAGCAAAAAGACTTTGATCCAATTCATAGTAGATCCCTTATTGTATTTGCCATCTCTTCAACTCCATCTAAATTTGAAACATTCTCCAACAACTCGGGCAGCTGAATCACCCGACCGTCTCGGCTCATTTGAATTGAAAACTCTTGATATAAAGCTTGCCTGTCTCGCAACCAGGTTTGATATTTTTCGTACAATTGTGTGACTTGATTTTTCTGAATTGGACTGTAGCTTAAATCCACACCCTTAGGATACGCACGGTTGATAAAAATCGTCGACAATTGATAGCCGCCTCGGCGAATTTCTTTTGAAAAATATTGTGCCTCTTTGAGTTTTGCTTCATCAAAACTGGTAACCAAAACAAAATGCGTCTGTGGATCAACTAATAATTGATGAGCACCGACGACTCGGGCTTCGAGATCTTTTTGTTTTTTTTGTATCCTACTGAAAAAATCTGCCAACTCGGAAATAAATTCTGACCCCGTCAGTTTTTCCAAGACTTTTAAAACCTGCTGCGTTCCTTGTTGAAAAATGCGCCCCATGATTCCTGGTTTTGCCGAGCTTGGATCACGAAACCATTTGGTGATCTTTTCATTGAACATGGCCGCAAGCTTTTGCGGGGCCTCTAAAAAATCAATAGCATGTTGAGTGGGTGGAGTATCTAACACTATCAAATCATATTTTTGACTCTCAAAACTGGTGTAGAGTTTTTCAAGAGCTGTAAACTCTTGCGAACCACTGAGTGTTGTTGAGAGCTGAATATACAAACGATTATTGAGTATTTTTTTTAAGCTTTCATCATCTTTAGCAAAACGTAAAACAAAATCATCGAAGACTTGTTTGGGATTGATGATCGCAGCCCACAACTGACCAGTTCCTGAATCCAATTTTATTTGTGATTCTTCTTTGTCATCCAAACCCATCGTCGATTTCAATCGGCGAGATGGATCCACAGTGAGCACCAACACCTTACGTCCGCTGCGTGCTGCCTGATAAGCCAAAGCCGAAGCCACAGTTGTTTTGCCCACCCCGCCGCTGCCTACACAAACAATAACTTTTGCTGAAGATAACAATGAATTCATAGCGCCTGGCACAGGCCACTGACAACCCGTGCTCCTTTCGCCTCAAAAACCCAAGGCAGCTCGATAATAGTTTTGCTTGAGCTTGCCATTAAGAGTTGACGTAAATTTTCTTGATTCTCTATCTTGATTTGCAAGTACTCGGTAAATTGCTGCAATTGTGTGGACTCGGCCACAGCATTTTGAAAATCTGATCGCACATCGAGCGGCAGAGTTCGATTGTAAATATGAGTGGCCTGCTGACCCGTATGCTTTTTGATTTGAGCAGAAAGATCGATGGCCTCATGTACTGGCATTTCTTCTGGAAGAGACACTACGTAATACGAAGTCTGTGCGGGATCCCTTAGAATTTGATCAATTTGCTTTGATTGCTCACCCATTGGACCAAATCGCACTGCTTGCGACATCCCATAAGCGGATTGAATCAATGCCAAGAAATGCCCTGTTGCAAAAGCGTCGACCACCAAACAATCATAATCCAATGGAGGCCCTGCTTTGCGTGGATGGCTGGTGATTTTGCCAGCGATCGACAATTCATTCAGAGCCGGAGCCACTTGAATCAAAGTCTTTGTGACTGGATTTTCAAAAAATAAACGATAAAGACTTTCAAGCTTGAGCAAGTGCATGGCGTACTCTTGTAGACAGCTTTCGCCCGACCAAATTGCTAATTCTAAATTTTGATTAATCATTGCAAGGGGCTGGCGCAAAGACATTGGCTTGTTACTGACCCCTTGTAATGAAAAATAATCTTGAAAAAAACTCCGAGAGCCAAGCTCTACCAGTAAAGTTTTCTGGCCCTCGTTGGCCTTTTTTAACGCCAAGGCCGCGGCTACTGCGGATTTTCCGA
>CAZMVK010000206.1:0-4893 GCA_964569545.1 uncultured Bdellovibrio sp. | reverse complement strand
TTTTGATCAGCGCGAGTCGTGGTAGCCATCACGAAATGGATTGCTTTGCTCAAAGTATAAAAAACATCACAAAAACCCGGTTTATTTTACCTGTAGCCAGACTCTTGCCCGAACCCAAGCTTAGGTAACATAAGGATTCAGGCCAGAAAAAGTCCCAAGGGACCCCGCCCGCCCAGGGGGAGCTAAAGAAAAATAGCTTTTGTCTGTCTTAGACCTTGACATTGATATGTTGTTTGCAGATTTTTATTCCAGTCCTGGAAATCTTAAACTGCGCGTGATGGAACTCTTCAATCACATGGCCAGCCAAAAAGTAATATCACCAGGATTATTAATGCGAATCCGCCAAGTCATTTTTTAGGCAAAACTCTGTTGATCCATTAATTCTGAAATCGAATTCGGCAAGACATAATGGTCATTGTCGAGAAAGATTACAGCCACGGTAAAACCTGGCGGTGGTATAAGCCAGTACAGCTATGGGCAATGGTTATACACCACCGAAATGCGATTTAAATGTCGTTAGAGTTTAGGTTAGAACGTGTATCGCTTTTTAAACAATTCCAATTATAATCGAGTCGGATCCAAAGCGTAGACAACGTAGATTTCTGGTTAAAGGGAGCTTATGGAGTCTTCACCTCCGTTGAAAATTGAAGAGTAATTGCTTTAATTGTCTTGTGGATAAAAAGTCTTATATCGCGGACACAGAATCGATTTCTAATCTTAATATTAAATATAGGTGATTTGGCAATTATCAATGTTGGCATGGCAATTGATATGCTCAGCTTTCGTCAGATCAAAAGCTGAGAAAGGAGTTAACATGAAAACTCTAAAAATTATTAAAGCAAACCGTAGAATTTCACCGTCCCGCATTCTGAACTAAGACAAAAGCGGCTCATCAGAGCCGCTTAGTTTTGACGATAATTTCTGGAGTAAATAAATGAGTACATCCTTTTGGCAAATAAATCCTGCATTGTTAATTGAAGACAATGTGGAAGAACGAAAACTTCAATTTGGTCAGATGCCGGCATTTTCTTTTGACATAAGTGATGAATATGACTCTGTGAGATCAATACTCTATGAATTAAAAGAAAAAGAAAAATTTTGTATTTCGGAATTCCAGGATATTGTCCAAAAATTTTTTCTAGCAAGCGAAGACTTGTTCGATGATCTAGTTAAGTTAAAGGTTTTAATCAAATACATCTCTCATTCTAATCGTTATTCGCGACATCATTACTATTATAGCCTAAATGGACTGCTAACAGACTCTCAACAAAGATTATCATCAAAATCTGTTATGCTGATTGGAGCTGGTGGAATTGGTTCTACTTGTGCTTTGCTTTTGGCTGCAGCTGGTATTGGTAAGCTAATTCTTGCAGATGACGATGTGCTCGAAGAGTCAAATTTGACACGTACAATATTGTTTAATAGTTCTGATGTCGGTAATACAAAAGTTGAATCTGCACGTGAACATCTTTTTCAAAAAAATCCATCTGTTTGTGTAGAAATTCTTGATAAAAAATTGTCATATAAAAACTTAATTTTATTTGAAGAGAAAGCGAAAAACTCAAATTTTATTATTTTATCTGGTGATTCCGGTCCTGAGGTGCATGCTTTAGCTTACCGTTTGTCTGAAAAATATTCGGTGCCATTGATGAATGCTGGCTATGTAGAAACTTATGGAGTGGTTGGTCCAACAACTGTTGGTAAAAATTTGCGACGAGAATTAGAAAGCTATTTAGATAAATCTTTTGTGAATCGTCCTTCAGCGGCTTCGTACGGCCCTTTGAATTCATTAATTTCATCTATGGCAGTAAATGAGGTGATTCGTCATTTGTTGGATTTACAAATAGAATCGTTGAACACGCGATTAATTATAAATAGCGAAAAATATGATATTGAAAAAGAGGAGTGGCAATGAAGTTGTTAAATCGGTTCTTGTTAATTGATATGTTATTTCAGGGTGGAAGAATGTTCGTTGGTGGAGTTTCTGTTGCATTTCTTTTATCACGAGGTTTGTTGGTTTCTGATATTGCAGTAATTAAGACTTTGCAAGCTGTGGTTGTCTTTTTGGCTGAAATACCGACTGGTATTGTTTCTGATAAATTGGGCAGGCGTTTTGGACTGGTTATCGCCGTAGTCTCTTGCTTAATTGGTTTTATGCTTTATCTTTTTGGCAATGGTATTATTATATTTTTATTTGGAGAATTCTTTTTGGCATTGTCTCTTTGTTGGTGGTCAGGATCCTATGAAGCCTGGGTTTGTTCGGAGACTGGCATTGAAGAAAGTCCAGAACAAACAAAACACTTTTATCATTTGAATACTTTTTTTTCACAAGCTGCAGTAGTTTTTTTAGGATGGGGAGGTGGAATCTTATCTGGTATGAATCGATATGAAAACTCTTATATAGCCGCAATTTTAGTGATGGTTATTCTTTTATTTATAATTTTGGTAACTAAAGAGACGCGGCATAATCGGTGTGAAGATGAAAAATCAGTATTCGATACAAATATTATAAGAAGTACTTTTAGTGTTATCTTAAATAATAATGAAATTGCTAAAGTTACAATGCTGATGGCGTTGCTACAGTTTTTAATTCAACCAATGTTACATTATTGGCAGCCTATGTTTATGTCTTACAAAGTTAACCTTGGGCCACAGCAGTTAGGGCAAATCTTTGCCGCTTACTCTGCTGTGACGGCAGTTGCCAGCTGGGTATTTCGAAAAATTAACTTCAAATATGAAAAAATAATTTTAGTTGTATGGCTTGGGATTTATTTAATGTTAGGTCAGACAACTGATTTTACAGTAGCTTTGACGTTGTTTTTATTGCTTCAGGTGGGTTACGTTTTTTTACGCACAAGAATCGGAGCTCGCCTTGCTCATTCAGCGTCGTCTAGGCATAGAGCCAGCATAATCAGTATTTCTACATTTATAGCGAGATTTGGTATGCTGATATCTTTATGGTTAATTCACCATTTGCTTGCCGGATCTGTGAGTGAAAGTGCCAATACCTACCCGCCATTATTTAGTAATTTGGGCATTGTTGCTGTGGTTTTAAGCGTGAGTTTTTTGTTTTTACGGCCCATACTTAAAAAGAAATTAATTAAAGTACAATTAGTTTCTGGAGATTTGACGACATGAACAGATTGATATTGCGCGAGCTAAATCATAAGGACCAAGATAGTTTTGAAAATGCATTTCAAAATTTCCCTAAGGAGCAGGGGTTTGAATTTGTACCGGCTAAACTTTATAGTGCTGAAGTTAATTTTTTAGAACTTTTAGCAAGGCTAGAAGATCAAAAAGTCGGGAAAAACCTGCCGTTCGGCTTCGTAAACAATAGTATGTTATTTGCTTTTAACGACAATCATGAAATTGTCGGCCGTTCATCAATTCGCCACAGTTTGAATGAATTTTTATTCAGAGTAGGTGGCCATATTGGTTATGGCGTACTTCCGCGTTATCGTAAAATGGGTTACGCCAGTGAAATTTTGCGCCAGAGTATTCTTTACTGTCGTGATAGTTTGAAATTATCACAGATGCTTGTAACTTGTGATGACGACAATGTCGGATCGATAAAGACAATTGAAAAAAATGGTGGTGTTTTAGAGAATAAAATATCAGAACCTGGGACTTCGGTTTTAAAGCGTCGCTATTGGCTTCGCGATTTCTAACTGTACTTTTGCGGGTTGATATTCCATTGTTGACAGTTTTCTCTGGAGATCCATTTCTGATCGTGCCAAGCAATTCCCAGGTTGAATTCAAACTGACTGTTGTGCATTCAATGTGCAGCATCGATGACGTGTCATCTATGTCTTAACTTGATGTCGAAACTCCAGTCACAGATTTATCTGTAGCCAGACTCTTACTCGACCCAAGACTTAGGTAACATAAGGATTCAGGCCAGGGAAAAGGCCAAGGGACCCCGCCCGCCCAGGGGGAGCTAAAGAAAAATAGCTTTTATCCGGCTTAGACCTAAAGTAGAAAAGGATTTATTTTCCAAAGATTTTAAAAACACGGTTACGTGCGGAGTCGTGATTTCTTTTAAACCAATGTTCCAATGATAATTAAAAAACTGTCTCACAATCCGCAGATAATTATCTTTTGTTCCCTTTGATAAAAAAGGTTGATTCAGCCATGACCAGATCTGGATCGAATCCTCTTTCTGTCGATCAAGGCCGATCTTGGCTTTGGCTGAAACTATTAAACTGCTTTTTTCTTCAATTGAAATGGCTCTTTCCATGAGCTCCTTTTATTTGCTATACCGCCATAGAATTTTGATCTGAATCATCCAGTCCGTTTACAATTACAAATTCGAAGCCTGCCCTAATGCTAAATCAAAATCTAAAACAATTCTATCATACTGAGCAACCGGCTTAATTTTCTCTCGAACACCAGAGGAATCCTTAACCAACTCAATCAATCCAATAGATTCAAGCACCCTAACTTCTTTTGAAATATAACCTAGATCTTTATTCATGATCTGAGACAACTCATACAAGGAACCAGGGCTTTTATCATGAATCACTTTAAACATCTCAAGTCGACCCTCTGTAGCCACAGACAAAAGTGCACCAAATGAAGGTGACCTCATCTGATCTTCCTCGACATAGGGTACTCCAGTTAAAATAACTTCTTTCATTTTCTTTAACGAGTTTTTTGCCGAGCACTCTGGGTCGTATACAAACGTAAATGTTTTCACCTAAACCTCCAGATAAAACCAATACTCAAAATACTATTAATTTTGTGAAATGTCTTCTGGTAGCACTGGAGTTTCAACTTTGACCGATTTCATCCGAAGTGCACCACCCAATTTCATCAAAGTGCACCACCCAATTTCATCAAAGTGCACCACCCAATTTCATCAAAGTACACCAGTCAATTTCATGTAAGTGCACC
>CAZMVK010000205.1:1123-4921 GCA_964569545.1 uncultured Bdellovibrio sp. | reverse complement strand
TGCTGAGCTTTATGGCCAACTGCGCGCAAACTCTAAAGGTTTAGATCTTGCAAAAAAACTTGGAATCTCTCCGCTAAGAGGAGTTGAGGCTGTCATTAAGGCACAGCTGATTGCTGCCGTTATCAAAGAAGTTCAAAAGCAAGATTTAACTCATGCTGAGTTAGCGAAAAAATCTAAGTTGCCACGAAGTGCAGTGACAGGAATTTTATCCGGAAGCTTACAAAAAATAACGATTGATCGAATTCTTCGCTTGGTTGAGGCCGTTGGTTTGTTACCAGAGCTGAGACTTCATAAAAGAGCTGCTTAGGAAGAGCCCATGAATAATTGGTTCGAAGTAACAAAAATATTAAGATCAGAATGTTCCTTTGAAAAGACAATCGAACATTTGTTTCAGGTTTTTAGCGAAGCCAAATAAAGTAAGAGGATATGTGCCTGATTAAATATTTGAAGATCCTAGATTGGTTTCTATTTACGACGGCTTTGATGGAAGTCGAGAAGACGTGGGCAACTATGTATCTCTATCTAAGGAACTTCGAGCTAAAACTGTTTTAGACATTGGGTGTGGAACAGGCTGTTTGGCTTACCTTCTAGCAGACCAGGGATTTAATGTTATCGGTGTAGAGCCAGCAAAGGCTTCGTTAGATTTTGCTCGGAACAAGCCAAATGCCGAAAAGATTCAATGGATATTAGGCGACGCTACGATCCTTCCGCCACTCGCCGTTGATTTGGCCTTAATGACGGGAAACGTGGCGCAGGTTTTCGTTACCGACCAATCCTGGCATGAAACACTTATTGGCGTTAAGCTGGCCTTAAATCAAAATGGACATTTTGTTTTTGAAGTAAGAGACCCTGCGCAAAAAGCTTGGCTCCAATGGACACGGGAAAAGACCTATCAAAGGGTCAGTCTCCCACAAGTTGGAAATGTAGAGGGCTGGTGCGAAGTAATTGACGTGTCTAATGAGATTGTTAATTTCCGATGGACCTATATTTTTGAATCCGATGGCTTTACGATTTCATCCGATTCGATAATTCGTTTTCGGGAACGGGAAGCCATTGAAAATTCACTCCATGAAGCTGGATTTGCAGTTAAAGAAATTCGAGAATCTGAGTTAACCTGTCATTCTTTAAAAGAAATATGAAGTGAGATATTCAAAGAATTAAAGTTAAGAAAACACATAGAAAAGCCAAGTTTTTGTAAATTATAGATGTAAAATTATTTGACATGTTTTGTTGGCAAAGCTTTAACCGTCTGAGCCGAATAGTTTTACGAACTAAATCAATTTAGATCTGTTTTCTAAAGAACAACCAGGTTGGTGCCCAACCTGGTGACTATAAACTAAATCATCCGTGCAATCTAGATTTCAGCAAACGAATGATCATCCTTGGATATTGTTTTACTCTTTACTAATCCCGTACGAGACGCGTTTGTATCATGAACTGTTGAGCCTGTAATATATGTTGTCAATTGGTTGACCATGAATTGGTTTTCTTCAACCAGAGCCTCCATAATGTGACGCATGCTCAGAAAGGCCACGGGTATCTCGCCCTGTAAGACGGGTAGGTGACGAATTTTAAATTGCACCATCACGGCCATGCACTCATCTAGACGGTAATCAGGAGTCACGTAGATGACTTTACTGCTCATAAGGTTTTGTACCTTAGCAGAGGGCCCAAGAGATCCGTTTTGTAAAGAGTAGGCCCTGGCGAAATCTCTTTCTGAAAATACTCCGACAACTTGGCCATTGCTCATCACAAGCAAGGCGCCAACTTCATCTTTTTGTAAAAGATGAAGGGCGTCTTTGATATTGGCTGTGTTGCTTATCAAGTGCAGCTGGCATAAATCCTTTTTTTTCATTAAATCATAAACTGTTCTCTTCATAAGTTTCTCCTAATTCTTTAATTTGTTTTTTAGAAATTTTACGTGCTTGGTTTCTGTTTCTAATTCTCTGTTTATCGCCAAAGCGATTTAATCTTTCTAAAGTGTGTTCAGATAAATCAGAAAGTGCAGAGTATAAATTCATTGCTGATTTTTCTAAAATCACACCTCCGTACTTTTTTCCATTGATTATAAGTTTAACTGTAAACAGATCAGGGCCGGGCTTGAATTGCGAATTGTCCATACTCAATGTAAAAGTTAGTTTATGATTAATGAGCTCTGGAAATCGATCCAACGTTCCCTGCAGTTGATCAAAAACAGCTTCTTTTGCAAGCTCTGATTCATCTAAGTTTTTAAAAATAATTCGTATCATACGGCAGTCCCTTCATATTTATGTTTGAGAATTAATTGTTTAGAATTTAGTTGTGTTAATTCTGGTTTGGCGTTTTCTAGAATAGCTAAAATAGGGCGACCCTTTGGGATGAGTTCTCGTGACGCGACAACCACCTCTCCGCCGCGTGCCAAAACTTCTTGGGCTAGATCATCTAGGATGTCGTCATCTTCATTATCAAGATGAATAGGATGAATTGATAAACCACCTGTTGTTTTATCAATTTTTCCAAAAATATTTATTCCATCTGCAATAATTAATTTTTTTACTTTGCCCTTGATCGCAGCTTTGGTGATTTCAAAAATATTTTTACTAGTCAAATTCAGATCTTCAGCGTGGTAAAATTCCATAACAGCATTTTCAAAATCCTTTTCTGCAGATATTTTTAATTGAGATCTAATGTCATTGCACACCTCAATCGCTGTATGTGGATTAAACGAAGCAACTGGAGCTAATTTGGTAATAATGAACGATGACAACTCTTTTTCAAATCTTGAAGCCAATTCGTGAGGCCCCGAAAGATACAGGTGCATATTTTCATGTTTCGTCAAATGAAATAGCCAATCTTTGACTCTGTTGATGTCTACCTCTTTAATTTTATTTTTAGACCAAAATCTTTTTAATTGAGATTTTTCATTTAAAGAAGAGGACATTTTTTGTATTGTTGGAAAAATGATAGAATCAATTAATGTCATCGTGTTTTGATTTCCTTGATACAGGTAGGCTGACGATTCATTGACACCCAATAATAAAAAATCACGATCAGATTGAATCCATTTTAAAAGTGGTTTGACATGAAAGCTCGTTGCAACAATGCAGCTTTGTTCTACCGCCAGTGGTAGGCTAACAATTCTAAATATTTTTTCATTTCTAAAAATACCAATATTATTTTTTAGTTTGCTTAGAAGATTAGTATCTTCAATCGTGTTGTGCAGAGGTGCTAAAAATCGCACTAATGATTCTGGGTTCATGACAGGAGATAAATATTCGTAGGCGATATCGAGCGTTTCGCGAAGCTGTTGTCTCAATTCAAAAATATTTTGATGATTTGAAATATAAGCAGTTAAATGTTGTCCTTCGTTTGATTCAAGAAGCGGCCTTAGAACATTCAATTTAGAAGCTAACATAAATCCTCCAGGTAAAAGTGTTGAGATCATTCTCAACACAATTAACTCTACGGATTATTTATGAATTGTTAAAATGGATAATAAATATGTTTAGTATGCTTTAAAGTTATACTGAAAATGTGGCTATTAGTTTAGCCGCAATTGGATTTGCAATCTTACGTTGAGCAGAAATAAGAAACAATTCCTCATGAACTCCGCGCAGTTGACCGATTTCGACAAGCTCTCCGGATAACACTTGTCTAGTCACCGTGTGGGTTGCCGTAGCAATAATTCCTAGACCATCGATCGCCATAAGTTTTTTTGTAGAAATATCCTGTCCCTCAGCAATCACGTTCAGTTCGATTTCATGGACCTTGGCCCAGTGGTCGATGTCGTATCGCATTTTGCTATCATATGTTGGCAAA
>CAZMVK010000205.1:0-1108 GCA_964569545.1 uncultured Bdellovibrio sp. | reverse complement strand
GGCCACATTCTTTTTGGTTATTATTTTAGGATAAAGTCCTTTTGCATCTGTTCCCGTGGGTAAAAAATTACTGACCATGATATCCATTCGGTGTGCTGATAATTCACGGAGCAATTGATCAGAATTTCCTTCAGACAATGTTATTTGGCAGGGAGATATTTTTAAGGCCTGTTTAGCCAGCTGAAGAACAATTTGTTTGGGAACACTGTCCAGAGAGCCGATATGTAAAGAGGGCTTGTGAGGTTTCATTCTATCATGAAGCACCTCGTACATTTCGGAACCCATTTTGAAAATATTTTTTGAGTAATCAAGCGCAACGTGACCTTGCTCTGTTAAAATCAATTTTTTATGTTGTCGTTCAAATAATTGTACACCGATTGAATCTTCAAATTGTTTCAATTGTGCGCTGAGGGTGGGCTGACCAATGCGCAGCTTTTCTGCAGCTTTTGAGACGCTGCCTTCTTCGGCTATAGTTTTAAAATAAAACAGATGATGATAGTTAATCCAAGGGCTCATTTTGTTTATCTCCTTATTTTACGTAACAAAATGAATCGGAGCCTTCGTTACTCTTCTCAAGGCAGCCATCATTTTGTTATACACTCTTAAATATTAACATCACATAAAAATATACTAAACAATATATTTATCTATTTGAACGATATAGAAAAATAACCGATAGTCTATTATATAAGAGGAGAAATAAAATAATGATACTGTTTCCATTTGTTGATTATTGGTGGTTTTACGCGGGGTTTACTGTTTTTGTATTGGTGCTGTTGGCGCTTGATCTTGGTGTGTTTCATAAAAAAGCACATGAAGTGTCTTTCAAAGAGTCTGCGACGTGGACGGCTATATGGATCAGTCTGGCCATGGTATTTAATTTCTTATTTTATTTGTATGCTAAATGGAAATTTACGACAGATGAAACTTATAACCTGATTGCGGGATTTGATCCAGATACTCAGGCAAAAACATCGGCTTTAGAATTTTTAACAGGTTTTGTTATCGAGAAATCACTAGCAATTGATAACATATTTATTTTTGCAGTCGTGTTCGGTTACTTTGCAATTCCAAAAATGTACCAGCATCGTGTGTTGTTTTGGGGCAT
>CAZMVK010000204.1:0-4994 GCA_964569545.1 uncultured Bdellovibrio sp. | reverse complement strand
TACCAGAAATAAAAATTGGAGTTCTGTGAAAACCCCTGCTGCGTCATAGAGAGCCCTAATTAGCTTTTTTTACAATTTTTCTCATAAAGAGCCAAATTAAGCACTTTAGTCCAGTCGCTAACTAGACGAAAAGTTTGTATGCGCTACTTGAAGCATAGATTATACCGAATATTTATACGCATTTTGAAGGCTTTCACATGCATTGCTATGGTTTTGGTTTCATCTAATTGCAGTTTTAAAAACAAAGAAACTTTGTCGATAATTTCGAATTCTGGCAAAACTACTGACGCTATTGACCTGTCTCCTCTTTTGGTCACAATCAACCAATCAACAACTGAAACAATCTCAAACTGTAATTTTGTTGCGGCCAGTGATCCGACCAGCTCATCTGGTTTTAGCTACAAAATTGTATTTTCTAAAAAAATTAATACCAGTTCTTTTACAACGACAGATATTAACAATGCAGGAACAGGCGGCGCCACTTTACTGGCTTGGACAATTGCGAATTGTGGTGATGATAAAACTTTTATGCTAACGGCAACAGTTATCACTGGGGATGGTACCATTATCCCGCAGTTATTGGCCAATCAGGTGTCTGACATCTTTGGTATTGATAATACACAATCAAGCGCAACCGACAGTTCTATAACTTATACAGCTCCAATAATCATCGCTAGCAGTAGATATTTTATCACTGAATGGAAAACAGATAATGCAGGAGTTTCAGGAGCCACCGCGATCAAGATTCCCCTTGTTATTGGTGGAAGCTATAATTTTACCATCGATTGGGGCGATGGCAACTCTGACACAATAACAACTTGGAATGATCCAAAAACAACTCACACGTATGCTGCCAGCGGTACTTACGAAGTGAAAATGGTTGGTGTTTTTGATCGTATTGCATTTAACAATGATGGTGATCGAAATAAAATTCTTAAAGTAAAACAGTGGGGAGATAATGCATGGTCAACAATGACAAATGCATTTTATGGATGCACCAATATACAAGTCACCGCAACTGATGCACCTGACTTAAGCAATGTGACTGACTTAAGCCTCATGTTCGCTAATGCAACTCTTTTCAACTCTGACATTAGCGGGTGGAATACATCTCATATCACTGACATGAGTAGCATGTTTCATTATGCCATTGCATTTAATCAAAACATTGGTTCATGGAATACAGCAAGCGTAACTAATATGTATGGAATGTTTGCTGGCGCCTCGGCTTTTAATCAAAATATCGGCACTTGGAATACCATAAATGTAACAGATATGAGAGATATGTTTAACCAAGCCAGCTTGTTTAATCAAGATATTGGAAATTGGAATACTTTAAACGTTATAACTATGTATGGAATGTTTAGCAATGCTACAAGTTTTAATCAGAGCATCGGAACTTGGAACACTTCTAATGTTACGGATATGGGCTGGATGTTTAGCAATGCTACAAGTTTTAATCAGAACATTGGCGCTTGGAACACTTCTAATGTTACGGATATGGGTTGGATGTTTTACTATGCTACAAGTTTTAATCAGAGCATCGGAACTTGGAACACATCAGGTGTAGGATCCATGAATAGTATGTTTTATAATGCTACTGCATTTAATGGCAATATTGGCGCCTGGGACACAGTCAGCGTTATAGACCTAGCCGAAATGTTTAGCAATGCCACAAACTTTAATCAGGATATTGGAGCTTGGAATACTTCTAATGTAACTCAGATGGGTTGGATGTTTAGCAATGCTACAAGTTTTAATCAGAACATCGGAGCTTGGAATACTTCTAATGTTACGGATATGCGTAGAATGTTTAGCCAAGCTACAAATTTTAATCAAAATATCGGAGCTTGGAATACTTCTAGTTTAACAAGTATGGACGATATGTTTTCTGAGGCGACAGTTTTTAATCAAAATATCGGAGCCTGGGATACCTCAAATGTAACGTCAATGGTTAATGTATTCTACAAAGCTTCTGCATTTGATGGAAATATTGGAGCTTGGAATACTTCAAATGTTACGGATATGCAGGGCATGTTTAACCAAGCCAGCGTGTTTAATCAAAACATTGGTAGCTGGGATACGTCCAACGTCACAAATATGAGAACAATGTTTAATAACGCCTTTCTCTTTAATCAAAATATCGGAACATGGAGTACAGTTAACGTGACTAATATGCAGGCCATGTTTTACGCGGCATTTGCTTTTAACCAAAACATAGGAGCTTGGAACACATCCAGCGTCTTGGATATGAGTAACCTTTTCGGCGGAGCCACCAGCTTTAATCAAAATATCGGCGCTTGGGATGTGTCCAGCGTCTTGGATATGAGTAACCTTTTCGGCGGAGCCACCAGCTTTAATCAAGATATCGGCGCTTGGGATGTATCCAGAGTAACTAACATGAATGCAATGTTTAACCAAGCCACCGCCTTTAACCAAAATATTGGTGCCTGGGATACTTCTAATGTTACGGATATGAGTTGGATGTTTTACCGCTCAGATGTGTTCAATCAAAATATTGGCGGCTGGGACACTTCTAAAGTGACAGACATGCGTTGGATGTTTGCTCAAGCACCATTCAATCAAGACATAAGTGGATGGAATGTATCGTTGGTAACAAATATGGATCAAATGTTTTATTTTGCATCTAATTTTAATCAAAATCTAAGCTCATGGACTGTCGCGCAAGTAACAAGCCATGTTGATTTTTCTGTTTTAGCATCATCTTGGATTTTATCTCAGCCAGCATTTTAAAAAGTGCCAGGCCCTGTTTCTTGCTGGTAAGCGGCAAGAAACAGGGCCTGGCACCTTTTTTTTATTTTAAGTTTTTTGTGAAAAAATCTAACATATGGCCCAACTCTAAAATTTGGTTTTCTTTTTTTGATGACCCGTGGCCTTCGTCGGCAAAAACAATCAATTGCGAATTGATATTTTTCTTTTGCAAAATTTCTTGAATTTGTACAGCCTCACCGACTGGAACGCGGGGATCATTGGCTCCTTGTATGATCATCAATGGATCTTGAATTTTATCAACATAAGTAACAGGAGAAAGTTTTATTAAAGCTTCTTTGTCTTTTACTGGATCACCGTATTCTGAAATACGTAATACTCGACGATAAGGAGCCGTGTTATTTAAAAAAGAAACCAAGTCACTCATTCCAACCAAAGCGACTCCCGCATTGTAGCTGCCAGCAAATCTAGTCATCGCCATCAACGTCGAATAACCACCATAACTCCAACCCATCACGCCAACTTTTATAGGACGAGATGGATCTGCCGACCAATTCTTTTTAATCCATATCGCAGCATCTTCTATATCAGTGATGACATTTTCACGCTTTGCTCCGTTATCTAAATCAATCCAAGTCTTACCATAACCATCGCTGCCCCTGACATTTGGCTCTACAAAAATAAATCCTTCATCAACAAAAGATTGTGCGGTCAGACTGAATCCAGCTTCTGACTGCCCCTCTGGACCACCATGAAAATGAACTATGACCGGGCATTTTTTTGTTTGTTTGCAGCCCTTGGGAAAGCGAACAAACATTGGAATTTTAACACCGTCACGAGTCTCATAATTCATAAGCTCAGAAACAACAAACGCTGTGAGATTCACCTCAGGAGCCGATGGCAACACCCACTGTTGCATCTTTCTTGTCTGCCAATCATACGAATAACTGACACGCGGCGATTGTGCCGAAATCACACCCAACATCGTCATGCGCCCATCTTGTGTGGTTTTACCTGCAAAGACATGATCTGCATTTTTAAATTTAGGCAGAGTTATTGGTTTAAAAGTTTTTGCATTCATCGCATACAAATCAGTATAACCATCACGATTCACCTCATAAACAATTCGTATTTTAGCATCATCAATCGAAAAATTGCTGACATCATAATTCAAAGTTTTTGCTGTTAATGCTTTCAACTCTTTGGATACCGCCGGCGTGTAAAGATATAATTTTTTAAACTCTTCTTTGGGTGTCAATACCAGGTACTGACCATCCTTAGCCGAGTATGAGACATTGAACTCACCTTTTTCCTCGACACCGATCACTGGTGTCAGTTTTTTTGATTTAGTCTCGAAATCATAAAACTCGGATGTTTTTGATCCCGTAGCTTTAAACAGCAACAATTTTTCATCATGATTTTTATGATCAGCTATTCCCCAATAACCATCACCCTCATACAAAAGAATTTTTTCTAGACTCAGCAAATTCATTTTATAAATATTGTACGAATCAGTTTTGACATCATTAGAGCTAAAATAAATTGTATTTGAATCCTCTGAAATAAAACCAAATGTGACCTGGGCTTTTTCTTTGCGATAAATCTCTGACACTGCTCCTGTCGCCAAATCCAGTTTAAACAATCCAGGATTTTCTTGTCCGTTGAGATCTTTTGATAAAATCAGAAATTTTCCATTTGGCGCAACATCTTGCACAGTGGTTGCATCGGCGCCGCTGGTCAACTGAACTGGGAATTTTTGTGGACCATCGATTTTCCAAACATGCGTGAGGCCAGTCACTCGCCATGTGAAATACAAAGTTTTTTTATCAGGAGATAAAACTCCCATACCTGGAGCTGACACATCTAACATTTTTTTAAGTTTACTGGCCCTTACGGGGTTCAATGGCGGTGGCGCATATTTTAGTAAGGTTTCTTTCGAAACGGAATCTACACCAAGGCCTTTATACTGAGCTTGAGCCTTAGCAACACCAAGTAATACAATCATCAAAAATAAAAAACGCATTCGCATTCACCTCGTCAAAAGATTATTTAATATGATTTATTAAAACTCATATAAAAATGTCATGCAATAACAATAGGCCCAATAGTCTATAATCAAAAATTCAGAGTGAATGTCTCACTCAAATATGGACACAACTGACGATGTTTCTAATATTATTTTCTAGGGTGTGTCCTCATTTGATCGAACGTCGCGAGAAAACCAATTTAATTCGAGATCAAGGCGAGAGGAGAAGCTGTAGCAG
>CAZMVK010000203.1:3913-5056 GCA_964569545.1 uncultured Bdellovibrio sp. | reverse complement strand
CTATTTATTATCATCGGCGCAGTCGTTGTTAAAAGTTTAAAAAACAAACCTGGTGCCTCTGCAAATGCAACAATATCAGCTGATAAACTTTCAGCAAATTTGCCTCAAAATCTTAAGCTGGTTCAATCATCAGATTTAAAACAGCAAAATTTAGACTCACCTGTAGGTCCTAAAATTACAGAGAAGGTTTTAGCTACCGAGCCTGTCACTCTAAAAAAAGCATTAGCCGCCACTGAAAAAAATCTTTGGGGTCGAATCAAAGAATTGTTGGTGTCATCCAGTGCTGAACAAAATTTTTCTGATATCGAAGAGGTTTTATTCACCAGTGATCTGGGGCCCAAAACAGTCGAGTTTTTGATCGAGTCCGTGAAGGCGCAATTGTCGCTTGCAGAGATGAAAAATCCAGAGCAAGTCAAAGCGGCCTTTCGTAAATTGTTTGTTGATATTTTTTCTCACGCCCATATTCAAGAGCCGATCAATGACAATCCAACTCAGTTTTTAAAGCTGTCTGATAAACCTGCGGTGTGGATGATTGTTGGTGTGAATGGTGCTGGTAAAACGACCTCGATTGGCAAAATAGCAGCGCACTTGGCTGGCAGTGGTCTTAAAGTTTTGGTAGCAGCTGGGGATACCTTTCGTGCAGCGGCAGGGAATCAATTAAAAGTTTGGACAGAGCGAGCTCAGGTCGAGATTTTTTCTCCACCCGGAGTTTTGGATCCCTCGGCAGTGGCCTTTGATGCAATCGCCAAAGCAAAAGCTCAAGGTTATGATGTGGTGTTAATTGACACAGCGGGGCGTTTGCATACTCAAGCGCATTTGATGGAAGAGCTTAAAAAAATGAAGCGAGTGATGAGCAAGGTTGTCGACAGTGCTCCGCAAGAAACTCTGATTATTTTAGATGCTAATATGGGGCAAAATGCTTTGCTGCAGGCCAGAGAATTTCACAACGCGTTGGGTTTGACGGGTGTGGTTTTAACCAAGATGGACGGAACGGCCAAGGGTGGTGTTGCTGTTGGTTTAGCCAATGAATTGCAAATTCCGATTCGTATGATCGGGGTTGGTGAAAAAATCGGCGATCTGCGTCCATTTTCCACTCAAGAATTTGTTGATTCTGTTTTGTAATCCGGCTCAACTATCTTCAGC
>CAZMVK010000203.1:0-3813 GCA_964569545.1 uncultured Bdellovibrio sp. | reverse complement strand
ATTTTTAAATTTTTCATCTGTTGTTTTGTTGTTGATGCTTTCTTTGTCTGCTGGTGCGCAGACTGCTGCGATAAAAGATATTCCTGCCGATGGTGACACGACCATTTCTATTCAAAAAGGCAGCAAAAATACTGGCGAGTACGCAATCACCGAGGGTCGTGCCGATGTTGCGGGTGATCCAGAGATCTTATCTAAGGCGGCGCGTGATTCTTGGAAAAAAGAATGCGACAAATGGAAGCAGGAGCTTAAAGATTTGAATAAAGAAAATCAAATCTTGGCTATTTCATGCAATAGTCCAGTGTGCAAAAAAACAGATGCCAGTGAAACTCAGTGTCAGTCTGAGGGTGTTTACAAACTAAAGACGAAAATCAAATAGTCTCAAAGTCGATAATTGGTCGTTCATGATGATGGCTTAAGCAGAAGGTGGCGATAGCTTATTCATGACTCCTGTTGCGACTTTGCGTTTTGAACAGCGTTTTATGCTTGCGCCTTTTGGGCGTGGGGTTGTACTCTAAGTACTAGATTGGTTTTAGTTTTATTCAAAAAATTATTTTTGGAAAACATGGGTTGAAGACCTAATGAGAGATCAAAGTATGGCACATTCAATATCTGAAGCTGAAAAAAAATCCTACGAGTTTGAAATCGCAGGTATGCCTTACAAGCTAAAGTCTTCCCATGATGAACAGACAGTTCGCGAACTTGTCGAATATGTCGATCAAAAAGTAAAGCAAGCCCTGGCTGCAACAAAGTCAGGATCATTTCAAAGTGCCGCTGTTCTGGCGGCATTGAATATTGCCGAGGAGCTGATTTTACTGAAACTCAAGGCCCAGCATGAGCTGGATGCTTTGGAGTTAAAAGCAGTAAAAATCTCTCACGATTTGAACAACTCTAGAATCAATCGAAAAGGTATGAACGTATAACCGTGAATCATACGAATTCTTCTCAGGGCCCGATCAACAAGCAAGAGTGGCGAAATTA
Organism: uncultured Bdellovibrio sp.; assembly: GCA_964569545.1. GTDB lineage: Bacteria > Bdellovibrionota > Bdellovibrionia > Bdellovibrionales > Bdellovibrionaceae > CAZMVK01. The sequence goes on along the minus strand of CAZMVK010000203.1, from coordinate 2,835 downwards.
TCTTCGTCAAAAAGCTTCGGGAATTGAGAATGTTTCGCATGAGGTTTGCCAAAATATTTTGAAGCTGTTGACTCAGTTAAAAACTGAAACCAGCCAGAAAGAATATTGGGCGGCATATATGGCGATGCCGAAAGAAATCTCTGTTGAGTCCTTGTTGGCTCAGGGTGATTTTGGTGCGGACTCTGTGAGTTGGGTTTTTCCGAAAGTCTTTAAAAATCTTGGCATTGAAAAGGCTAAGATTGAGAAGACAAAGATTGAGAAGACAAAGATTGATGAGTTTGGTGGTCAAATAACTAGCCAGATTGCTGGCCAAATAACAGACCAGGCAGTTGGACAAAAAATGAAGGAGCTTCGTTTTTTCTCTCCTGGCTCGGCTGGTTTTGTTTCGGGTTATGCTGGGATTTCAGAGCCAGCGATTGATGGAGTTGGTGGCGCTTTAAGGGTTCCACTCTCTCAAGTTGTGGGCGTGTTGGTACCAGGTTTGGGTTTTGATAAACAGGGAGTTCGCCTGGGGCATGGTCAGGGTTTTTATGATCGTACTCTGCAGGGTTATCTTGGGTTTAAGATCGGTGTGACTTGTGAGGCTTTGCTTGTGGACAAGCTACCCAGTGAGTCCACCGATGTGTGTATGGATTATTTAGTAACGGAAAAAAAGATTTATAAATTAGGCGTTTAAAATTTTGAATAAAACAACAAAGTTATTAAGCGTTTACGAGAAAGTTTTAAGAAAAAGGATTTAGCAATGGAAGTTTTAATTTCAATTATTGGTGGTTTGATTTTTGGTGGTGTTGGGGTTTTCTTTTTTAAAAAATTCCAAGATGAAGCGCAGAAAAAATCAGCCCGCATCGAAGCAGATAAAATCGTCAATCGTGCCAAATCAGAAGCTGCACGTTTGGATAAAGACGCAAAAAACAAAGCCAAAGATTTCGAAGTTCGCGCTCGCAAAAATGTCGAGCTGGATATTCAAAAACAAAAATCAAAGCTTAAAAATCAAGAGTCTCAGCTTGAGCGTCGTTTGAAAGAAATCGAAGATCAGAACAAAGTTAAGCTGGATGATAACGATCGTTTTATTCAAGGTTTAAAAGACCGCGAAGAAAAAGTTGCGATTGCAGAGCATAGAATTAAAGATTTAGAAAAAAAGAGCGAGCAGCATTTGGACGAGATTCAACAAAAACTGTCCCATGTTTCGCAAATGTCGGTCGAGGAAGCTCGTCGAGAATTGTTAAGCGCTTTGGAAGATTCTGCGCGAGCAGCATCGGCTAAGAAAATTGAAGAAATCGAAAAACAAGCAGAAAGCGAAGCTTCAAGTCGTGCAAAAAGAGTTTTGGCGATGGCGATGGCTCGTTTTGCCAGCGAGTACACTTCAGAGCGCACAGTCAGTGTGATGTCTCTGCCAAGTGATGAGATGAAGGGTAAGATCATCGGTCGTGAGGGACGTAATATCAGAACGCTTGAGGCCTTGTGTGGGGTAGATCTGATCGTTGATGATACTCCTGAGGCAGTGGTGATTTCAGGATTTGATCCTGTTCGCCGTGAGCTTGCTAAAAGAACAATTGAAAAATTAATGGAAGACGGTCGCGTTCATCCGGCTCGTATTGAAGAAGTAGTTGAAAAAACTCGTGGTGATTTAAATAAATCCATTCGTGAAGATGGAGAGAAAATATTGGTTGAGCTTGGTATCACCAACTTGCATCCAGAAATTGTTAAAATTTTGGGAAGCTTGAAATACCGTCACTCACACACTCAAAATTTATTGAACCATTCCATGGAAGTAGCTTATTTGTCTGGGATTATGGCTGCCGAAGTGGGTGCGAATGTTAAGATCGCTCGTCGTGCGGGTTTGCTGCATGATCTTGGTAAAGGTATTGATCATACCGTGGATGGCAGTCACGCCATTGTCGGTGCTGATTTTGCGAAAAAATATGGTGAGAGTGAAGCTGTTTGTCATGCGATTCGTGCGCATCACAATGAAGAACCACCAAATACGATCATTGCGCATTTGGTACAGGCGGCAAATATCATTTCAAATTCTCGTCCAGGGGCTCGTCGCCCAGGCATGGATAATTATATCAATCGTCTGCAAGATCTTGAAAGTATCGGCAACAGCTTTGATGGCGTGTTAAAAACGTTTGCTGTTCAAGCCGGTAAAGAAGTTCGTGTGGTGGTTGAGGCCTCTAAGGTGACTGATGATCAGACCATGATGTTGTCGCGTGATATCGCTCGTAAGATCGAGCGTGAGATGCCACATTTGGGACCTGTGAAGGTTGCTGTTTTACGTGAAACTCGATCGGTTGAGATGGCGAGATAATCTATGTCTTTTGAGAAGGTTACGGCAACACCTAAAGAACAACTTGAGCTTTTGCAGATGGGCACTGTGGATTTTATTTCTGCAGCCGATATGTTGCGAAAGCTTGAGAAAAGCTACAAAGATAAAAAACCTTTGCAGGTTAAATTTGGGGCGGATCCAACCCGGCCTGATTTGCACATTGGTCACACGGTTGTTTTAAATAAATTAAGACAGTTTCAAAAACTTGGTCATCGAGTCAATTTTTTGATTGGTGATTTTACCACATTGATTGGTGATCCCACGGGACGAAATGAAACGCGTCCACCGCTCAGTGCGGAGCAAATCAAAGAAAATGCAAAAACATACTCGGCACAAATTTTTAAAATCCTAGACCCTGATATGACCGATGTTGTTTATAATTCAGAATGGTTTCATAAATTATCACCGGCTGATTTTATTCGTTTAACTGGTCAGTACACAGTGGCGCGAATGCTTGAGCGCGATGATTTTACCAAACGTTTCCGTGGCAATATTCCGATTTCGATTCA
>CAZMVK010000202.1:623-5101 GCA_964569545.1 uncultured Bdellovibrio sp. | reverse complement strand
TATTTTTTTTCATTTTAGCCGTGCGTTTTTTTAATGTGTCTTCTGAAAATTCAATAGCGTGCAGCTTGGCCTCTGCGGCTAATGGAAAACGGGATAGTATTGCGACGTCAATTCCTCGTTCATCTACGCCCTCAATTAATACTTCAGTTTGATAATGTGCGGCTTCTAGTTTTTGGTTGAGCATATGTAAAACATTTTTATTTTCAACTTCTTGTAAGACAAGAATATCAGGGCCTTTTCCGTAGACTTGTAAAATGCTGTCGGCAACGCGGGCTAATTTTAGTTTTAAAATATCTTCGTTCCAATCAGTGTTTAAGCATTCTTGACGGTAGTAAGGCGTCACTGCTTTTTCGCAATGTGCTTGTACAAAAGGCGTGGATTTATCTTTTAATGGTAAATAGGTAAAATCTTCCTTGCCATCGTCATGAACAGTATCAAAGAGGTTTTCGATATTGTAGTTCATGATGGTGATGCGGTCTTCGGGTTGAGTTGGGTATTTCGGCGCGCTGGTACAAGAGGTAAGGGCCAGAAGAGTCATGCAGAGGGCAAAAGAGGTCAACGTTTGTACAGGAAATTTTTTTACAAGGGCGGTCATTTGGGCCTCCGTCATGGGTCATTTTGATCTAATTTGGTCAACACAATCTCTGGCAAGGAATGTAATGCGTGAGTGCTACTCAGGCAATGCATTTTATAATTTGAGCTCTTGAAAAAGTGTCGCGTATAGGTCATAAATCTACTGGCGACAACGAACCAGTCATCCGAACAAGTCATCTATGGGAAGGTCTCACGTGAATAACACGGCAATGAATAACTTGAACAACTCTATATCTAAAAAGATTTCTCAAACTAGTTCGCAATTACTGATGGTGTTTTTGATCAGTTTAAGTTTGTCGCAAGCCTTGGCTGCTGAGGAATCCATTGGCAACTCTTTAATGGGTTCAGATGGTCAGTTTCGCGGTGATTCAAAATGGTCTAACAGTTATTTCAGTTTTTCCTCTGTTGGTTTAAAACAAACCCAAGATGGTGCAGCCAGCATATCCATGTACAATTATTTGGCCGCCAATTATAAGTTAAGCAAAGACGAACGTATTAATTTGCGCCCAGTGTTTATGATCAACACTGCAGGTTACGATCAATACAAACAAAACCAAGCGAGCAATATCAAAGCAGGTGATGCAATTGTAAATTATTCGAATTACTCGATTGCTCTGTTGCCTGGCGAGTGGCAGTGGGGTGCTGATCTTGGTTTGGTCTTACCAACCAGTGAATCTTCACAAAATAAAAAAATGATCGCCGCCTTGAAATCTCACAGTACATTTGAAAAAGAATATTCGAATGATTGGGCAACGGTTTACAATTTAAAACCTTATTATTATTTTCAAAGCCAAAAAGCTTATCGCAATGAATACGACAAAATTTTTGATGATGGTGGAACTCAGCACCGTATCGATACTGGTGCCAATCAAATTGCTAAACTTGAGCATTATCTGACCGTTGCCAAATACGCGAATAAATATTTTACTCCAGCATTTGATATTGGGTTTATTCACCAATGGTATTACACCTCGGAACAAGTTCGTGGTGGTTCCGCTTCACGAAATCAGATGAAAATTGCACCGAACACGGAAATCCACGTGAACTCACGTTTATGGTTTATTTTAGGTGTTGAGAGCAATGTGGATTTAAACAATTCCACTTTAGACGCCAGCAGTGATGATACCTTTCGTTGGCGCGATGACCGCGATCAGAGCATTAATTTTTTCAGACCAGAGAACACACAATATTATTTGTTAACTTTTTGGTCTTTGTAGAATCAAATTTAATCAATCATAAATCCAACACCGCTTTACTTGAGCGTGGTGTCGAAGCTAATTGTTAATTAGTTTAAAGTTTTAAATTCAAATTAAAAAACACGTGACCCTATCTCCTAAAGCCATTTTTTGGCTGCTGTCAAAAGTTTAGACAGTATTAATACGCAATCTTTACTCTGCGAGCTTACGGCTCGGCACGATTTTCGAATCATAAATTTCCTGTAGGAATAGCTAAGACTTAGCCCATGTTATCTAGAAAGGTAGTCTGTGGACGGGAATTCAGTTTTTCGAAAATTTATTAATACAAATGCGGCGTTGCCAGCCAAGACCATAGTAAAACAGTTGGTGTCTACGTACGCGCAACAACAGGTTTTGAATCTGTTATCGAAAGACGTGATTGCCACATTATCTTTTAACGAAGTGATCGCATTGGATCTTCATGGAGAGGTTGATGTTGGTTTATTAGATAAGACAATCCAGTCTTTGGTGGAAGCTAATGAATTTTTGCGTTCAACCTTTTCTGCTGATGGAAAATTCATTTATGTGAAAGAAACTGTCAATTCGGTGCTAAAGATTTTAAATCTATCTGAAAGCATAAATGCAGAAACGCAATTGGCTGTATTACAAAAAGCAGAAGTGCAAAACCCATTTGATTTAGAAAACGAATCAGGGTTTCGAGCGACATTGATAATCTTAAATAAACAAAAGAGTATTTTATTACTGTCAGCACATCGTTTGTTTTGCGAACGTCAAGATTTGTTTAAAATAGGCGAGCTTTTATTGTCGCATGATTATAGTATATCTGATGAAAAGAAAATAAATTTCAATTTAAATTATAAAATAGAAAATAAGATATTTCATTTACCTGTTTCTATTCCTGAAGACCAATTTGCAAATTCAGAGACTGCAGTAAATGCAATGACATCATTGTCGTCAGCACGTCCTTCTTCGGAGTTTCAAAGTTATCATAAGCGTATTAACAAAATTCTATCAGCCGGGGCATTAGATCAAGTTAGGCAACACTGTGGTTATTATAATATTGATCTAAATGCGTTTATGCTAAGTTCTTTTGTCTATTTTCAGGCGAAATCATTGTCTGAAAAATTGATTGAAGAATCCTTTTTTGATCAATGTCTTGAAAAGATGTCTGTGTATCGGGAAAATCTAGATCGATATGATTCATTTACGATTCAAAATCAAAAAATTGGTTTCAGTATTGAAAAGACAGATTTGCCATTTACGTTGATCCCACGATCATTTGATTTGTATGAATTTTCAATTCAAATTATTTTTTCAAACAATAATGCGAATATCTATTGCCAGTACAATGCCGGTTTATTTGTATCCGAAGCTGTTGAGACCTATTTAAATTTATATCTCCAATTCTTGGATTCTTTAACAGCAGCAACTTTGTTTTGGAAAAACACATTGCAGGAACCCTTGCCCATTTTGAATTTACCTTTTGAACATTCGTATGCAGAGTCTTCAGAGTCAAAAAATGAAGTATTCAGCTTTGCAGTCCAGCCTCATCAATTAAAATCACTTTCAAACTTTTGTGTATCTAATCAACTCACGATACCCTCAGTGCTATTGGCTGTATTTAAAATTGTCTTGCAAAGATATTCCGAGGCAGGAGCAATAGATGTAACTTCGTTAATTGTGAATGTAAATCAATTGCCGGTGCGAACTGAATTTTTACCAAAAAAATCATTCCTAGAAAATATTAAACACATAAGTAGTGTTTTTGAATTGGCAAATAGTTATGGTTTTGATTCCTTGCGACGTTTCCTAGGTGATAAGAACTTTAGATTGCAGAATAATTTTAATTATTTTGAGTTGCTAACGCCTATTGATTTTCATTTAAACAATTCTAACGATCAAAATATAAATGTACATGAAACGAATCTTATAAATGCGAACTCTCAGAATTTTCAATTTTCTAACTTGAAACAGGCTGATTCTGGATTGCAGACGTCAAATTATAAAAATCTGAACACTCATCAGTTATCTTCAGGAGATCTCGATTTAGCTATTCAATTCACCGATAAAAATTTATCAGGTCAGATTCAATATCGATCAGATTTATTATCCAAAGAAGTTATTCAAGGTTTCCATGAGATTTTTGAGCATACACTCTCTCAGCTGGATCGTATTTCTCATTTGTTATTATCTGAAATTGATTTTGTTCCTCGAGCCCAAAAAAATCGTTTATTGAAATACGGCAAAGGCTCTTTAGCAGCTAATATTTTACCAAGACCTATTCACTCACTTATCGCAGACGTGGCATTACAACATGCTGAGAACGTTGCTATTCAAAGCAATGATCATAATCTAACCTACGGGCAACTGATGTCTAAGGTGCAGAGTTTATCATTGTCATTGCGTGAAAATGGAATTGGCAGAGGTGATCTGGTCGGGTTGTCGGTCTCGCGAAGCGCCGATTTGATAGTGGCTATATTAGCAATTTTTCAATCGGGTGCGGGCTATGTACCATTGGATCCAATTTTTCCGCAAGATCGTTTGGATTACATTATCAATCAATCTAAACTACGTTATATTTTAACTGAAGAGAGTTCGGTAAATCTATTTTCTTCACAATTAAATTTGTTGGATATCAACGAGCTTCTCAAGCAGCATATCAATGAAGAAAATGAAAATGCTAGCCTG
>CAZMVK010000202.1:0-613 GCA_964569545.1 uncultured Bdellovibrio sp. | reverse complement strand
AGCCTGCATATTAAAGATTTCTCACGACTGAAAATTCAAGACAAACACTGTCTTCAGGACACGGCCTATGTGATGTATACGTCTGGCAGTACGGGGCAGCCAAAAGGTGTAGAGATTACTCACCAGGCGGTCAGTAATTTTCTTCAATCCATGCGTGAACAAAAAATTTGCTCCAGTGAAGATCGGGTATTAGCAATTACAACTATCAGTTTTGATATTTCGATTTTAGAATTGTTTTTACCACTTTTATGTGGCGGAAGTGTTTTTATAGCTCAACATAAAGATGTTTCTGATGGAGAAAAATTACGATTATTGTTAGAGCAACAACAAATTTCACTTTTGCAAGCAACCCCATCTACTTGGCGAATGTTACTGTCAGCAGGATGGAATGGTTCACAACACTTTAAAAATTTTGGCAAAGCTCTCTGCGGTGGCGAAGCTTTTCCAATGGATCTTGTATTGCGATTGCAAGCCATCAGTCATTCCGTCTGGAATATGTATGGTCCGACTGAAACCACAGTGTGGTCGTCGTTTAAACGGCTTGAGGCTGATGATAAACAAGTAACGCTTGGGCAGCCAATAGCAAATACTGAATTTTATGTTTTAGATGATC
>CAZMVK010000201.1:0-5106 GCA_964569545.1 uncultured Bdellovibrio sp. | reverse complement strand
AGGCGAATTAGAGCGGGTTAAAGAGGCTGTTGCTCGTGGATCACGACCGCTGACTGTGGAAGAAGAAGATCGCGAGCGTTTGCGGGTGATTATGGGAAAGGTGCAAACATAGTCACAGAAGTTTTGTTTTTTTCTTGCCAGTACTATTTATTAGTAGTACTATTTAATGGCACTGACCGGCCAGAGCTTTGCCTCTGTCTACGCTGAAAGGTTAGAGGTAGTCATATTCTATGAACAGATTGTTTGTTGAGTCCACCCTGTTTAAAAAAGCCTTTTCAGAGGTTGTGCCGCTTGATTCTCTGAAGAACTTGCAAATTGAAATACTTAAGGACCCCGGAGCTGGCAGCTTAATAGTTGGAACTGGTGGAATTAGAAAAATGCGCTTTGGATCAGAGTCTAGAGGAAAACGTGGTGGCTGGCGTATTTTGTACTTAGACCTTCCCGAAGTTAAGGTCTGTCATCTTTTGTTTGCTTACACAAAAGTAGATTCAGAAAACATCAGTGCCGAGGAAAAGAAAATTCTAAAAGATTTGGCCGATAGGATTAAAAGGAGTGTAAAATGAAAAAAACAAAACTTGGATCGGCCTTAATTGAAGGTATGAACGAAGCCCTGGCTTGGCACGAAGGAAAGATTCAATTAAATTCTACTGAAATACAGATGCCAGAGGCACCTCCTTTTTTAAGTAAAAAAGAGATCAAGCAAATACGCGAACAGCTTTTAAAAATCAGCCAGCCGGTTCTTGCAAAATATCTTGGCGTAACTGACAAAGCGATCAGAGCTTGGGAACAGGGCTTATCTAAACCAAGTGGATCCTCAGCGCGATTATTACAAATTGCTAAATCAAATCCTAAGTTATTTATGGAGCTACTTGGCTCTTTAAAAGCTAGCTAAACCAAGGGCCCATAATTTTACACAATTTTCCAGGCCTACCGAGCTATTTATGAAATTTTAGAGGTGAACAAACATGAGTATTAAAAAGAAAAAATCGGATGCTGTTAAGTTTCTAGAAAAATTGTCTGGCGGCCCTCTTTCTTTAGGTCAGCTTATTGAATCCATCCGCCAAGCTGAAAATATGCCGCAAACTAAATTTGCTGAAAAACTTGGAATTTCAAAATCTCATCTTTGCGATATTGAGAAAGGTAGAAAGGCTGTCAGTGCAGCAAAAGCGGCAGAGTTTGCTAAAACACTTGGTTTTTCAAACCATCAATTTGTTAGACTTGCTCTTCAAGACGAACTCAATAGATCTGGATTAGCTCTTAAAATTAATATTGAGCAAGCAAGCTAATTTTCGTGCTTGTTTTGATTATCTAAAATTTTGATTATTTGTTTTTTTAAGACCGGTAATGCCTCTGTACACGTCCGATAAATTATAGGATTATCTAATGAAAAATACTCATGAGAAATTCTATTTCTCATTCCACGAATTTGACTCCACTTGATTTCAGAATATTTTATTTTTACTTCATTGGGAATATGATTAACAGCTTCACTAATAATGTTTAAGCAAGCCATCACTGCTAGAACTGATTTTTCATCTTCACAAAATTCAAGTTCACTTTGGATTGAGACAATCTGTAAAGCAGAGTCAATTGCTTTAACTACGTCCTGAGCTCTTAAAATCCAAGACCTAGGCGACACGAACTGCCTCACGTATAATTTGGTCCCTTAGAGCAGGGTGAAGTGATCGTTTAGTGCCAAGATCAACCTGCTTACCTAATGCCGTAGTTAAGAAATCTTGCAATTCGACAATTGTAAAATACGTAGCCGGAAAAGTTAACTCAAACACCACAAAAAAATCAACATCACTGGTTTCTTTGGCCTCACCACGTACTACGGAACCAAAAAGATAAATCTCTTTGACCCCAAACTTTCTAATTTCAGACTCGTTTTCTGAAATGATTTTTTTAACGTCTTCAATTGTTAATTTCATAAATTAACCCTCTTGTTGCTCTCTAAACTTTTGGCGCAATACATTTTTGTAAATCTCTGAACCGTATTCGATCAACCCCGTGCTTGCTTGCAGTGATTCATGCTCACTGCGAGATGTTTGAGCATACCATGACTCAAACCTGGATTCAAACTCTTGCTTGGCTGAGTGCTCTTTAGATTTTACTATTAACGCCATCTCAGCCTTTGCTTTTTCTATTTGCTGAGCAAACTCTAGCTCTATCTGCCGCTCTTCTTCTGTCATACAGGCCAAGATGGCAGAGTCCCCTTCTACAGCAAGCTCTTTTAGCTTTTCGCAGAACATAGCTAATGGGTTCTGGATACGACTCTGTTGAGCAAGCCATGACTTAAACCTGCTTAAGAATTCTTGGACTATCTCCGGGCTAAGTCTTTCTTGTACCAAGTCCCTAATGCTTGAGTTGACCTGCATTGGTCCAATTGGATGAACCGCGGTAAAATTTAAATCTTTGAACCAAGTAGGTTTTTCAAGTTTCGTCCCCAGTGAGTTAGTTAGTTTATTATTTATATTACTAACTAACTTACTAGAGGCAGAAAAATTCGAATCTGCATCCGAATCTGCATCCGAATTATGCTGATCTTTTGTGCTAAAATGACCTTGCTCACTATTTAATATATCAGAAAAAGTATTAAAAATGGTTTCTGAAAGCGAGTATTTTGTCCATCCGCCAGCCCCTGTTTTATATACATCAATAAAGATAATTTGATCTCTAGTTAGGCGTTGAATTGATGATTTTATTGTTGCTAATGGTGCCCCTGTTTCTTTGAGCATTTCGTCTCTGAAAACAGGCGTAGTTGTTAGAGATCTATTTTGCGAACATTTACGATGAAGAAAGGCCAAAACTTTCCACTCACTTCGGCTAATGGATTGAAGTTTAAAGGCAAGATTATCTTTAGCGACATCTTTTAAATTCTTATCTAGTCGAGAAATGTTTTTTGCATTCGAATGCAAATTCGAATTTGCGTCCGAATCTGCATTCGAATGAGGGGGTGTCTGCGTTCTAATTGCATCCGAATTAACTACGGATTGCATCTGAATTTTATCCGAATCAGATCCGAACTGCGTTCGAGTTGCATCCGATACGCGTCCGATTTGCATTCGGATGTCATTCGGATGCAAATCGGAGTTATTTAATAGAATAGTTTGAGGCTTTGATGTTTTAATTTTACGACTTATATTTGGATTAGGCTTTATCTTTTCAATTACATTATCGATTTGCATTCGAATGACATCCGAATGAAATTCGGATGCATTTGTTTCTTGTGATGGAAGTGTTGAGATTGCAACAACTTGTTCTTTCAACTCTATATCGTCAATAATAACAATATCTTGTGGTGAGTTTGTCAAGCCATGAGTGTGCCCTTGGTGACTATTATTTTCACTTTTTAATTCGGATGCAATTCGAATGTCATTCGAATTATTATCGATGTTGTTAGGATTTGCATTCGAATGCAATTCGGATTCAACTTCTATGTCATGGAAAGTTTCGGCAGGAGTAATAACAACTGATTCTTGAGGCTCAACAACTTTAGGAATAGTTGCATCCGAATTGCGTTCGGATTGCGTCCGAATAGTTCCACGCTCTTCTTGTGGAACAATTTCAGCTGGTTTTTCTGTAGAGCGATATTTATTTGTTAAATTAGAATATTTGTTCAGGATTTTGAACGCACCTAGGCCGCCCTGACTGACCTTGCGACCAGACCCTTGTCCTTCAGACCTTCTCTTTAATGCTTCTGCATCTTCATCTAGAGTCTTCATCTTGGCTCCAATTAGTTATCAAGACTTTGTTGTGCTTCAGAGAAAATTAAATGATCCAGTGGTGCATCGAGAATCTCATGAATAACTACCCAAAAATAATCTGTAAACTCTTTAGCTTGAGGAGCACTTGATTTGTACTCTTTGCCGAACTTGGTTGCGACTGCGTACATAGGTTCTTTTAATTCAGAGCATTTATCAATAATAGCAGCATTGCTGAATACTGTTTGAGATAACTGAACGTCGGTTCGCTCAAAGTAAATATCCTGAAGTTTGCCAAGGGCCTTGATCTTGATGTTTTCACGTCTGAACTTATTAGGTATAACAAGGATTTTATCCCAGTGAAAATCCGGATGAAGATCTTTAAGGCGAAATAAAAAGTCTTCATTTCGTCTCATCGTCTTAAGACATTTTGCTTCCAACTCAAGGGGAATAATAATTCGATTGGCCGCAAACAACGCATTTACATTACAAGTCTCGATGTTTGGCGGGCAATCGAACAGAATAAAATCATATTCTTTTTTAATTTTCGCTATCGCATCTTTAAGCATATAAAGAATAGCAGGTTTTACATTTCCATGTTCGTCGTGGCGATCTTTTAATGGTAGGCGATTCAGTGAGTAATTAATTTCTGAGATATCAAGATCTGACTGAACCAAGTGTAGAGTTGGTGATATTTTTTTAATTACTTGGTCAAATTCCATTTTTCGATAAGGGTACTCGTGACCATCTTCAAGGGTCCAGTCCATCAATTCTAGAATAGTAGGTTCTTGTTCATCATCGGGAGAAACTAGATCAGCGAATTTTATATTGCCACCCAATAGGGCGGTGATGTCGGCTTGTGAATCTAAATCAATAACTAGGGTTTTTCCGACTAATGAAAGCAATGAAGAAAGGTGTTGAGTGAATGCAGATTTTCCAACACCACCTTTTTGTGACCAGATAGCAATCACTTCGGCTTGATCTTTTTTGTTTAAGTTAAAACCTCTTTTTTTAAATAACTTATGAACATCATCAGTTGTGTATGCGACCATTTCTAATGCACCATGCTTAACTTTGTGAGGAGTGATGAGACCCTCTTGCTCATGCTTGATAAGAGTGTTTGTTGAAATGTTGCACAAACCTTCTACAAATTTTCTTGGTATTGGCGGATAGTAGTTTGACCATTTGACGCTAGTGTCGATGCTTTGCTCAATTTGAGTGTGATTAACTAATTCTATACTGTTTTGCATATCATCCCTCTGGTTGAATACCTTTATGTAAATTTCACTGTAAAACCTATGCAATTGGCAAATAGTTTCTTCGTCTGGTCCAGTTATGTCTGAAGCTGTCATTTGATACATAATATTTGTTTTCTCATGTAAATTACCAAACACTTTCTCGA
>CAZMVK010000200.1:0-5179 GCA_964569545.1 uncultured Bdellovibrio sp. | reverse complement strand
AAGACCTTTTAACAACTCATTTACTTTGGTGATTTTTTTAGAAACGTTGTCTGCGACCTCGATGGTATTAGCCCCAGACTGCTTGTATACCGCCAATAAGATTGCAGGGCTGCGTACGAAATTATTTTCACGACCGCGAAAGTTAAAAGAGGTTTCTTCGTCTTGCAAACCTTCTTCGACCTTGGCAATTTCAGACAACTTGACGACCTGATCAGAACCTAAAAAATTCAAATTTACTTTTGAAATATCTTCGACATCAGCGAACTCGCCAGAAGCCCGTACCGAGGTTTCAGATCGAGAATTTTTGAGACTGCCGACCGGAACATCACTGGCCGTCTGTTTAATTCTCTCAGTCACTTGCAATAATGAAATGCGGTGATCTTGTGCTTTTTTCTTATCAACCAAAATTTGAATTTCTTTTTTTCGACCACCGATGATGTTGACCTGACCAACTCCCGCAATGGTTTCAAATTGATTTTTAATAGTTTCATTGACCAAATCATAAAGAATATCTGATCGCATCGTACTTTTCACAGCCAGTTGAACGATGGCTTGATCGGCTGGATCAAATCGACGAATCATCGGCTCATCGATATCTTTTGGTAAAGCATTACGAATGTTCCCCAAACGATTGCGCACCATTTGTTCGCTGTCTTTAATATCTGTTCCGATACGAAATGTTAAAATAACAACTGAAGAACTTTCTGCATTTTGTGAATACATTTTATCAAGACCAGGCAATGAGCCCATTTCGTCTTCAATCGGTTTGGAAATCAATTTTTCCATATCAATTGGCGAGGTCCCTTTGTAAACGGTCTGCACAAAAATCGTGGGAAATGTGACATCGGGAAACATATCCACACTCATTTTTTTAATCGAAATCACTCCTAAGACCAGCATCAAGCTGACTATGCAAGTAATAAAAATCGGACGTTTGATACTGAGCTGAGCAAAATTCATATGCTACCTTCATAATTGATAAACATTTTAGTTTGAGTTTCTAATTTTCTTTGTTCTGCTTTTAATTTTGTTAAACGCAATTGCGCTTCGGCAGCATCTTGTTCAGCAGTGATTACTTGCGAAGTGATTGTTCGCCCCTTGGATAATCTCTCGCGTTCTGCCGCAGCTTTTGAGGTCTGAATATCGCTGATTAAATTTGCAGCCTTGATTTTTTTACCCAGCTCTTGATGACGTCTGACCAGTTCTGTCCATGCTGTTTCGCTCTCTAAAAACTGTCTTTGTTTTTTTAGTTCTGCAGCTAAAGCATCTTTTTGTACCGTATTTTGTACAGCTGATTTCATATCCCAATCTAACAACCAAGTGAGCTGAACACCAACGGTAGTCACTGGATAATCACGGTCTTGCATGTGTTGCAAAGCCGCACTGTCAGTATCTTGATAACCATTCGTTTTATAACTTCCACGCAATGATAGATCAGGTTTCATTTGATCTTTGACTTCAAGAGCGACGGTGGATTTGATTTGCGCCTCTAATACTGACATATAGCTGTCTAATTTAATTGGCTTATTAATACTTTTAAGCAAGTCCTCTCGCGGTTTATCAAGCTGGGCTTCTAAAGGCGGAATATTTTGAGTGTCGATTTCCATTTGATCTAAAAACTTTTTCTCAGCAGCAGTCAAATCATCGTGTGCTGATAATAATTCCAGTTCACGAGCTGCAACCAGACCTTTTGCATTTAGCAAATCCGATTTTTCACCAATACCGTTATCAAAACGACGATGAACCCAGCCCTCAATTTTTTGAGCTCGCTCTAAACCTTCTTTGCGAATCACCAACTCTTGTTGCAAAGTAAACAAATCCCAAAATGTTGCTTCAGCAGCAATCAGCGCCTGTTGTTGTTGCAATTGCAAACCAACTTGCTCTAGAGATTTTTGCGATTGTTCCCGACGCCAACGTAATCTTGTGGCCTCACCAAAAAAATCTTTCCACAGTGATTGGCTTAAACTGAAAGCCATGGTTCCAGTGTGATTCTCGGAAGAGCCAGAAGCCGCTCCGATATTATAATCAGATTTCAGAGACTGCACGGAGGCTGTCACCGAAGCTGTTGTCCCTGTCGAAAACTTTTTACCTAAACCTAATGAATATTGTCTCGTTTGCGCACGATTAACAACCACCGTACCCAGGGTCTGTAATGATTTGTCGTCCTGAGTCTGTGCTAACGCTGTTAACACCGGCGAAAAATCTAGATCTGCTTGCGCGTTGCGGTTTTCAGAGGCTTCCCGGGAAGCATCAATAGATTGAAACAATTTATTTTTTTGTTTCACCTGCAGCAGATATTGATCCAAAGTCATGGCTTGTGAATAAACCGAGGCTATTAGCAAAGAACTGGCTAACAATCCTGAGAATATAAAACCTGGAATGATTTTTTGTTTTTTTAAATTCTGTTTGTTCATATAATTACACCTTCTACAAAAATAAAATACATTTGCTCTATATATTGATCCATCTGCTCAGGGATTTTAATCATGTGCACCTGAAGCGATGTTTGACACTGACTCATATTCATAAACATATCGTTGGCGTGAATCAGGGAAAAAAACAAAACATATGGGTTGAGATCAGCCCTGATAAATTTTCGTTCTTGACCCAACTCATACAAACGAACAATACCGCGAACGATTTGTGAAAAATTATTTTCAAAAATTTCTTTTGCAAATGGCAAGCCGTCCATCATTTCTCGTTCTAATATTTTATTTACATCACCTTCTAGAAAACGAGAGGTCACGACCTCTCTAACAAAGGCTCTCATAATAGTTTTAAATGAATCACGATTTAGATTGGCTTCAGAGACTTGAGAAAAAATAGCATTAAACTTATTAGAGGCACGATCGGCATAACTTGAAAGCACAGCTTTATACAAACCCTCTTTGCCGCCAAAATAATAACTGATCAAGCTGATGTTCAATCCACTGTCTTTTGCAATGTCACGAGTGCTTGTTCCCTCAAGACCGTGTATCGAAAATAAACGAGTCGCCGTTTCGATCAAAACCTCACGCGCGGTGTGCTCTTTATTTTTCTCAAAAATTTTTAATTCTTCTTCTTTTGTCATTTGACAAAGGTAATTCAAACGATTGATTAAATCAATAGAATTTCAATCAATCGTTTGAACATTCTAATTTAACCTGTGATTATATGTAGTTACATATAGTTTGTTTTAGACTATAGCAGTTGACTTTGAAAAACACTGCTTAACGGCCTCGCACGACATAACACAAACCTAACAGACTTTGATCTTGCCGAACGTGAAAAAGATGGGTCTACTAATAGTCGAGTATGCAGGGTTTGGAACCTTTCACATACTAGTTCTAGTTATCTTTTTATTTAACTAGGCTATCTAAAGGGGCATCAGTACACGCATCAAGGGGGATGGATTCGTGAGATTGAAATTTAAAAATAATCGGTATTTTTGCGTTATTTTAAGCATTCTGATTTCGATATTTTCAGCAAGATCTTTTGCTCAAAATATTAATCAAAATCAAAATACAGTTCAAAATATAAACCAAAACATTTCTCAAAAAATGACTTTTGGACTTGAGCCCTATTCAGATTCAAATTTAGATCAGAATAACAATCAAGCCTTCGGCCAAAACAACAACGAACAGTTGTTACAAAATTTTTATACAATCGATGACGCCTCAAACAGCAAACAATCTCCTTTCCTGCAAATGGCGCCACAAAACATGATGACTCAATTTTTTAGAAGCCCAATGGCAACAGGCATGAGCTTGTTGAAATGGTTGCTTCATGATGGTGATCCCGGCGAGCCCGCAGAACGCTATAATCGCAGACAACATTTTGGCAGCTGGATCAATGACCCTGAAGATGGCGTTTGTTACAATACGCGAGCAAAGGTTTTAATCAGAGACTCTGAAATTCCAGTTACATTTCGTGGCAACTCAAAATGCATAGTTGATAGCGGACGCTGGGCGGATCCATACACTGGCACTGTGAAAACATTAGCCAAAGATATCCAAATTGATCACGTGGTTCCTCTGAAAGAAGCCTATCTTGCAGGCGCATGGAAATGGCCGAAAGCAAAACGTTGTTTGTACGCAAATTTTATGAATAACACATTCCATCTCATGTCTGTAGATGGACACGAGAACATGTCTAAGAGTGATGAAACTCCGGCGGATTACATGCCACCGAACACCCAGTTTGCTTGTAATTACTTAGAAGACTGGTTGAAAATCAAATTAATTTGGAATCTTCGTTTAAGCCCTCGCGAAGGCGAATCGATCAAATCATATGTTGAGCATTATGGTTGCGATATCCAAGCGATGAAAATCAATCGTGGGGAATTAAGCAAACAAAGACTGGCTGCCCAAAGCCAAGAGTCTGCCTGTGAGAAATCAACAGCTGAAACTTTGGAATAAATTTTTTAGATGATTGAAAGACCTTTGTTATCAATTATCTTTGAAGACGAATATCTGGTCGCCGTCGATAAGCCTGCAGGACTCCCCTCTCAACCAACTGTGGATAACAAACGGCCTGATCTTTTTACTCAGTTAAAAAAACAATTATCATCACAAGAAATATTCCTGCACCATCGACTGGATAAAGACACCACCGATGTCGTTTTGTTTTCAAAACGCAAAAGCATTAATGGCGCGCTGACAGAGATGTTTCGTCAGCATCAGTTTACAAAAACCTACTGTGCTCTTGCGAAAAATAATTCAGCAGAAGATAAAAGCTTTTCTGAAAAAATAAAAAATGGCTGGAGTATTCAAAATCATATTATCGCCAGAAGAAAAAATGGTTCCTCGGTTAAAATGTTTCGTACCGAATCTGGTGGCGACCATGCCCTGACCGATTTTAAAATATTAGCTCAATCACCTGAAGCTTTATGGATTCAAGCCCAGCCACAGACTGGGCGCACTCACCAAATTCGCGTGCATTTGCTCCACAGTGGTCATCCCATTTTAGGTGACAGCCTTTATGGCGGGAAAGATTCCAGAGTGCCACGCATGATGTTGCATGCTCAACAACTGAGCTTCGCACATCCTGCCAGCAAAAAACCGATTTTGATTCAAGCCCCACTGCCCGCTGATTTCCAAACCCTGCTTAAAAAATGGAATTTGACGCCACAAAGCAACTGAAAAAATCCAAAGTGCGAGTTGCATAATTGCGAAATCAATGGTTATTTTATTGATCTCTT
>CAZMVK010000199.1:0-5257 GCA_964569545.1 uncultured Bdellovibrio sp. | reverse complement strand
CAAACTAGCAGGTTGAATCGTTGGACCGAATCGGCGCGAATGATTCGCGAGATGAAATTAGATGGCGGCAAACACTCGGTATATTCAGATGTTGGTTTTATTTTATTAGGTCATGTTTTAGAAAGTTTTTATGACAAACCAGTTTTGGATATTTGGCAGAATTTAAAACAAGAGGTTTACGCTCGTTCAACTTTAGAATTCCATCCAGAAAATGTAGCGCCATATAAACAAAGTTATTACGCTCCAACAGAGCGATGTCAGTGGCGACATAAAACCATTCAAGGTGAAGTTCATGACGACAACACCTGGGCTTTGGGTGGCGTTTCGACTCATGCTGGATTGTTTGGTAGCATTGATGATGTTTCATGGTTTGGTTTGTATTTACGCAGTCAGCTCAAGGGAATTTCTAAAACTTTGGTGAAACAAAAAACGGCTTTGTTGTTTGCAAAACGTGCGCTTCCTGATGGACAAGGTGATTGGGCCTTGGGGTATATGATGCCAACGTTGGGGGCTTCAAGCAGCGGTAATTATTTTTCGCAAGATTCACTTGGGCATACTGGTTTTACTGGTACGTCGATTTGGTATGATCCCGCACAAGATGTGTTGGTTTCTTTGTTAAGCAATCGCGTGTTCTTAGGTCGTGATAATAAAAAATTCGCTCAGCTGCGTAAAGATATTCATAATTGGGTTATGGAAGGTTTAAAGAGGATGTAATGGAAAAATTAAAAGCAGGAGCGCATGTTCATTTGATGGGAATTTGTGGAACCGCGATGGCTAGCCTTGCAGGTCTTCTTAATGATCGTGGTTACAAAGTTACTGGCAGTGATCAAAATCCATATCCACCAATGTCGACTCAGTTGGAAAGTTTAGGCATTCAAATTCAAAAAGGTTATCGCGCCGAGAATTTAAATCCTCGACCTGATTTTGTTATCGTTGGCAATGTGATTTCGGCAAACAATCCAGAGGCTATTGAGTTGATGCTTTTAGGTGTTGCTTATGCTTCATTACCACAAGCTATGGGCGAAATGATTATAGCTGACAGGCAATGTATTTGTATCAGCGGTACTCACGGCAAAACGACGACAACATCTTTGATGGCATGGGTTGCGCAATCGGTGGGTGTTGAGCCTGGGTTTTTAATTGGTGGTATTCCTAAAAATTTCTCTCAATCATTTCAAAATCCTCGTGGCAATTTTTTTGTTATTGAAGGTGACGAGTACGACACTGCTTTTTTTGATAAGGTTCCAAAATTTATTCACTATCGACCGCGACATGTGATCTTTACCAGTTGTGAATTTGATCATGCCGATATTTATAAAGATTTAGATGCGGTGAAATCAGCCTTTGCGCGATTGATGAAATTGATTCCAGCAGATGGTGGCACGCTGATGGCGTGTGCTGAAGACAAAAACGTCATGGAGCTAGCGATGCAAGCTTCTGGTGGTTGTGTTAAAACCTACGGAATTTTTGGTAAAAAATCAGCAGCCAGTGGTGCGTTGGCACAGCAGCCGGTAGATTACCAAGCGAAAGTTATTCAAATCACAACGGCAGGGACTGAATTCGAAGTTTTCTTTTTTAATACTGAAACCAAAAATTCAGAAAGCCTAGGCAAGTTTCATACGGTGATGAGCGGCGATTATAATATTTTAAATGCTGTGGCGGTGATTGGTCTTTGCCATCGTTTGGCACAAACCGAGACGGGAAAAGCTTTTGACCTTAATAAAGTTCGAGAGGCTGTTGCAAGCTTTCAAGGGGTGAAACGTCGCCAAGAAGTTTTAGGTGAACCGCGTGGCGTGCTGGTGATCGAGGATTTTGCTCACCATCCGACCGCAGTTCGTGAGACGCTAAAAGGTTTGCAACAAAAATACAGTGGGCGCAAAATATTTGCTGTATTCGAGCCACGCTCGGCGACCTCTCGGCGTAAAGTATTTCAAAATGATTATTTGCAGGCATTTCAAGGAGCTCAAGAAATTTTAATAGCTCAGGCTTTTGATCAGGCTAAAATCAACGAGGCCGATCGTTTTTCATCCGAAGAGCTGGTGGCCGATTTGAAAAAAGATGGAAAGTCTGCACATGTTTTCTCTGATGTGGCAGGGATTGTTGCTTATTTGTCAGCGCAAACTCATCGTGGAGATTTGATTGTGATTATGAGCAATGGTGGCTTTGATGGAATTTACGGAAAATTAATGTCGGCCCTTGAGGTCACAGCTGGCGGTCATGTCGAAAGATAACAATTTGCAAAAGCAAATTTGGATGCGCGAGTTGATTTTTCAAAACACTCGCAGCCAGGGGCCGGGTGGTCAGCATGTCAATCGTACTGAATCCGCAGTGATTGTGCGTTGGAATTTGCAATGGTCTCAGGCTTTTCACGCCGATGATATTTCGTGGTTGTTAGATAAATTAGCAGGAAAGCTCAATGCCGAGGGCGAGATTTGTTTAAAATCAGACAGCAGTCGAGAGCGATTGCGAAATAAAGACGACGTCACTGATAGATTGTGGCAAATTATTCAACAAACTTTGGTGCGACCTAAGATTCGAAAAAAGACCAAACCAACCTATAGCTCGCAACGCAAACGCGTAACTCATAAACGTGAGCATTCGGTAAAAAAGAATCTCAGACAACGTGTTCACCGCGAAGATTGAAAAATTATTTTTTAGAGATTTTGTTTTCGCTGGAATCTTTTTCTGCGAAATCGAAAAAGCTAGAAACGTCAGTTTTTAGCAATCGAGCAATCACACGCAAGGTTGTAATCTTCGCATCCATTCTGCCGCTGAGAATATAAGTTAAGGTTGTGCGAGAAAATTGCCCATCAGCTTTTTCAATCCAAAATTGATAAGCAGACTTATAACCGCACTGACGAATTTTATCACTGATTCGTAAACCCAATTTTTTTAAAAATTGGTCGTCGCCTCGGTTTTTGCCAATCCTTTGCAAAGCATTCCTCCATGATATTTCTTAGATGTTAATGTAGTCTAAGTCCTTTGTAAATAGACTGCGCTAAATACATTGATCCAAATTATATTTTGTTATAAATAAAGCTGACTTGCCTATGGTTGAAATAATATAATAATATCAGCCATTTGTGGCATGATAAAACCAGTGGTCTTAATGACATTACGTGCAAATTATTCTGGTCGTGCTTGGTTGAAGGTAACAGTGCCTTTAACTTGAGACCCTGAAAGTTCGCGATCTGTAATTGAAATTGAAACAGTTGCTTTAATCGTTGATCCTTGAACGGTATTTGCTCCCGGTGAAATCTTGATGCCAATTGGATTGGCGGTGCTTGTTTTCGGGGGTAATTTTTCACCCAGTATTGGTCTTTGCGCGCCACTGGTCACAAACTCCTGAATTTGTTTACTGCACGCACTCAATAAAAACACACTCAACAAAACACTGCACAGTAATATAAATTTCTGAGAAAAAGATTTTATTAACGATTTATTCATGAATTACTATCGGTATAAAAGGGGTAAAACTTGAATTCTCAAAATGATTCGGTTTAGCTCAGAGTGGGTCTGTTGCGGCTGGATTGAGCAGGGCAGCTGGAAGAGTTTTTTAAGAGCCTGTTAGCTATTCGCTAGACCTTTGAAAAACTAGACTGCCAGGTTTGTTCAAATACACTGAAAATAAGAATGATGTTAGATAAAAATCAACAACAGAACAATTCAAAGCTAACTGACAAGGTAGACTCATTTATATATGTTGTCAGTGCTATTGGTTTGATTGTTTGTGCAGCGCCATTATTGTCAGAAAATATTTATCGCAGTATATTCTCAAATCAGAATTCCAGTGAAAGTGTTTTGATGCCAACGATTGGTCAAATTACTTTTGCAGAAAATGATATTCGACATAAATCAAAAGATTCCATAGCTTGGGATAAAACAAAAGCACGGCAAATAATTCGCGTAGGTGATAGTTTGTTCACAGGTGAAAAATCCCAGTCACAAGTTCGGTTGAATGACGGTGGTACGGTGAGTTTAGATCAAAAATCACTGGTGACTTTTTCTAAGATTGATAGCATTGAAATGCCTAATTTAAGCAGTGGAAATTTTCGTGTGGCCGTAAATGGCAAAATGAAGGTTGTGATTAACGGAGAGGTTTCTGAGATCACAGGTGTTGGTTCAGAAGTTCAGGTCACTATTGTAAAAAATGAAAAAACTAAAATAAAATTGCTTAAAGGAACTGCCAGTATCTCGCAGGCAAAAAAACAAATTACTTTGAGCAAACAAAAAATCACTGTTTTGGCCGAGCCGGTTAAAAAACAACAAGAGGTTGTGGTTGAGATCGCCAAGAGCACCGTGTCCATAGTGCATGATAATGAAAATTTGCATTTAACTTATTATGATAAAATGAGTGATCTTTATAATAATGAAAATGGAATATTAAAATCAAAATTAGAACGAAGACGGTTTGTTGATTTTTCGATTCCAGTGCAATGGAAATTTACTGGTTTGGTTTCTCAAGTATATGGAAGTTTGTCTGATAGCAAAAGTTTTGAAAATACGGGTGATTCCTTTGTGGTAGCTGCCGTGGAAAAAACTGCAGATTTCAAAAAAGCTTATCTCGGAGAAAACTATTATCGTCTTTCAACGGATGGGAAAAATTGGGGCGAGACACAATTGGTGGAAATAGTTGCACACAGTTTGAAAATTGATCCGCCGATGTTAGCAACCAATTCAAGTGACGTGTATATCTTGGAACAGTCGGCGATAATTGATGTGCGTCCTTATGTCAAAAACACAGATTATGGCATTGAAAGCATAATATATGAGATTTCAAATAGTCATCAGTTTGCTGAAAATGAAACACATCGTTTTTTGCGAAAATTTGAATCCTTACAGATGCCAGTTCGTGAGGCACAAACTATTTATATAAGAGCTCGTGGCGTAGACAAAAATGAACATCTTACTGATTTTTCAAAAATATATAAAATCAATGTAGCAAAACCAGATCTTCCGTTGGCACCAGTTTTGGCTAAAAATAAGTTCACTACTTTTGTCAACGAAGAGTTGCCGTTGAATTGGGGAAAATCCAATAATGCTTCTGCTTATGAGATTACTATAATCGACTCTAAGGGGAAAATTATTAATTCTCAATCTGTTGGGAGCAACAAAATTATTTTTAAAAATCCTGTTGTCGATCATTATAAAGTCATTATTCAATCTGCTGATAGTTTTGGTCGTAAATCAGTAAATAAATTTACTGCTAATGTCGATGTAGTAGACGTTGCTACATCGGAGGTGCTCGCCACACCAG